>JAGPDB010000011.1 GCA_018057765.1 Acidimicrobiia bacterium | reverse complement strand
AAATGAAATTGAGAAATCCTATTTCTGATGGTCCTGAATATATTATTTTTATTGATGGTGAAACAGATGATCATGTAAAAATGATCCAAGATGAACTACTTTCTGCTCAAGAAAACCCTGATTCGAATATAAATAGAATTGACGATTTACAAATAGTAAGAGCGTTGGATTGCACCCGAGTATTCCTAGTATTAAACAAGCTAGGCGAAGAGCTTGTTATCTTGGTAGATAATGGTAAAACTAGTATTGAACCAAGAGCCTCAGTTCCTGGTGGGGTACTTTCAGATACTCTAAAAGCTACTGTAGCAGAATTAATTGGGGAAGATGGAAAACTAATTCAACAACTACAAGACTTAGGTTTCCCAAAGGAAGCTGTTCTCTCACAGAGTATCAAACCCACTACAGAAAAACCTTTAATTGCTCCAGTTGCTATATATTAATTTTAAGACCGATGAAAAAGATTACACTGATCAGCTAAATCTTTTACATAGATTTCATAATTTAGGACATAAAAATGCCAGATATTCCCCCTCCTCCATACATTCCAAACTACCCAAATGCCAAGTATCAAGATTTTTTGAGATATTTAATAAAACGAGCCAATACACCTGGAGGATTAAAAATACCAGAGAAGTTCAAGGATTTAACAATATATATAGCTTATTCAACTGAACAAGACAAAGGTCCCACTGTAAATTCACAAGAAATCCTTGCGCTCGAACTCGATCTTACTAAAATTGGAATCAGAGCTTATTGCTCAGATCAAACAAGTTCTAGAGGTATAGGAGACGAACATGCCATATGTATTTTCGGCAATATGGAACGTGCGCTTGAGCTTTATCCGGATAAAACACTTAGTACCGTCAAAGCTGAAGCATTGTGGCCGGTATTATTAACATGCGATTTACTAAAATTAGGCATTGTTGTTATTGGTGATCTCAAAGTTGCAGCGGTTGTCAGCCCAGAAAGAGTAAATGAGCATGTGCTAACAAGTGGCCAACCGATTCTAGGTGAGTTTTATTCTGAAGATAATAATGTTGTCGCAAACCAATTAAGTATATCTGAATTACAAGATCGCGTAGGGCGTATAATGCAAACAAAATTATGGTGTCTGAATTATAGGCTTAATAGCGAAATCTCTAATGGACGCAGTGTTACTATTTTGGAAATTGAGGCTGTATCTAGTCTGCCGCTAGATGAATTGGAAAAAGTATGTGGTGAACTATCTAGCGAATTAGTAGAACTAGGACAGCCGATTAAGTTGGATGTGATTAGTGGCGTCGAATCAAGATTTGACTTAAGTCTGGCAAACTAATATTCAAAATCTGTGCAGGTTTGAACCTACAAAAATTTAAGCCATAACACCTATTACCCAATTGAGAAATTAGAAATATATTGTGACAAATACTATAATCTACATATTAATAAAACCAAATTAATGAATATAATAACGATTTAGACAATAAGGCTATCGAAAAACTATGAGCAGTTCACAACAGAAAAAAAGAGATAAAATAATACTAGTGTTTGTTGTTCTTATGCTCGTAGCCATGGTTGTTGGTGTAGCAGCACCATTTGTATTGAATTTCTAATGACAGAGAATATTATGCCTCGAATGAATAAAAATAAATTTATATATATAATTATACTTTTAATACTAATAGGTATTTCCGTATTTTTCTTTCTACAATATAAAAGCGTAAAAGATAGCAATATCAACCCTAATAAAGAACTAAAAGAAGTAACTGAGCAAGCCTCTAGAATATACGATCTTCCAAAAGGAAAAGCGACATTAATTACAGTTGAAAGCACGAAAGAGTTCGCCGGTCAAGAGTTTTTTTCTGATGCAGAAATAGGAGATAAAATTCTTATTTACACTTCAGCGCAACAAGCAATAATTTATCGCCCTAGTACTAATAAGTTAGTAAATGTTGGGCCTATTAGTATTAGTAATAAAGAAACTAAAACATCTGACACTTCATCTACAACTACACCTACAAGTGCTGTTCCTCCCCTATCAAATGGCGTTAGCGTCGACATAATTGCGCGCAACAATAACTCAGACAAAACAACAGCACGATTAAATACTGATTATTCTGGCAAAGTAACTACCAAGCAAATCTCATCTGATGTAGCAATTAGCAAAACAATTATTGTTGTTAATAATGAAACCAGCAAAGAATTAGCAAGCGAAATTGCTACAACACTCAAGGGTCAAGTTGGAGAAACGCCAGAGGGTCTACCAACTTCAACTGCGGATATTGTTGTTTACGTGATCAGCTAAATGAACAGCTTTTTTAGCAGATTATTTTCCCATTATTCACGTATATCCCTTTTTAAATTTAGATTTTCCATAGTATTGTAACTTTTTTTACAGAAAATCATGAATATTAATTGTACGATAATAAAAGAATCAAGGGAACCGCTCAAAAAACCATTTATAGATAAGGGGAAAAATGATTATTTTTTATAGATTATTAAAAAAATATGGATTTGGACCTTACTTTATTATATTTGCTTTTATAGCTAGATTTTTCTTTTTTAGATATACCAAAAATCAAGACAATAAATTAAGGAGAAACAATGCCAGTAATATATGATTCAATACTTGAACATCACAATGAACTACGATCCCTTATGCGAGAGATGACATCTATAAAGCTGGACCCTGATGTTCGCAATAAAGCTTTCAAAGATTTTGCAGATGAATTAGCAGCACACTCTGGAGCGGAAGAACGTTTTTTATATGCACCAGCATATATGCACGATGAGGCTCTAAGCAAAGCTCGCCATGGCGCAGGAGAGCATAGTGATGCAGAAGAATTAATCGAGAAAATCAAAAAACTTGATCCTAAAGGTGAGGCATTTTTAGAAAACGTTAAGGAGTTGTCTAAAGAAGTTCATCATCATATGAATGAAGAAGAAAAAGAATTTTTCAAAATATCCAAAAAGGTACTGAGCGATGCAGAAGCAAAAAAACTAAACGACGAATATTTGATTGATTTCAATCGTCTTTTAGAAAAAAAATCTAAATAATAAAACAAAACAAAGGAGAAAAAATGGGAATTATTGCATGGCTAGTATTTGGAGGACTCGCAGGATGGGTAGCCTCTATGGTTATGGATACGAACAAGGAACAAGGAATTTTCCTTAACATTATTGTAGGAATTATAGGAGCCGCAATAGGTGGCTTTCTAATGCACGTACTTGGGGGAGAAAAAACATTTGAATTTAATCTTTCTAGTTTCGCAGTAGCGGTACTTGGCGCAATTGTGCTTTTGTTCCTAGTTAAGTTGGTATCAGGAAGGAAAGTATAATAAATTAATTAATTTACTTATATATGCATTAATTTAGGGTAGGTCACACAATAATGACCTACCCTAAATGCTGTCCTTTAAGTTTCTTACTCAATTATCTACTTACTACAAATATCTATAGTGATAATAAATAATTAAGTTTCATTTTCTGTTAAAGATATGCAATAATATAGGTAACTATGCGCAATAAACAATCCCCTGAAGACGACATAACACAGAGAAAGTTCTGGGATGATCAATATTCTTCTAGCAAGCAGATGTGGAGTGGCAATGCAAATATTACTTTAAGGCGTTATGTACACGAATTAGAACCTACCAATGCTCTTGAACTTGGTTGTGGTGAAGGTGGCGATGCTATCTGGCTAGCTAAAATAGGTTGGCAAGTAACTGCTACTGATATTTCAAAAATAGCAATTAATCGAGCAATAAAAGCGGCGAATAACAGCCCTGTCTATAACAAAATCTCTTTTGCACAACATGACTTATCTCAAAGTTTTCCAAATGGCACTTTCGGACTTGTTTCGGTGCACTATCTGCACTCTCCTATCGAGTTCGATAAAACTGCTGTACTTAAAAAGGCTTTATTAGCTGTAGGAATAGATGGCCATTTATTAATTGTTGATCATGCAGGACCTCCGCCATGGTCTCAACATCACCATAGCCCTTTCCCTAGTGTGAAAGAAACGTATGATTCACTTAAATTAGATCAAGATAAATGGAAAACAATCAAATTAGAAAAATGTAAACGTGAAGCTATGAGTCCAAACGGACACCGTGTGATGCTCGAAGATAACGTTATCTTTTTGAGACGTTTGAAATAATTATTTAAATTTTTTTACAAAAAATATTCTTATGCGCTATTATTTTTATAATTCGTGACGGCTATATAAGTAAAAACTTTTATAGATGTAGGTTTTCAGAATCAATATCAATTTAAGCGCACTAGTAAGTTAAACAACATTAGTCTTGTGGGACTGCATCGAATTCTTTTTCTTTATCTGCCATCCAAGTTTGCATAGCACCAGGAGTTTGCATAAGTTCAGTCATCTTGCCCATTGCACCTTTATGATCTTCGTCTTGTTTTTGAAACATTTCCATACCGTGAGCTCTACTTTGATCAGAAATATCCTTGAATGTTTCTGCGCTAAATTTTAAGTCACAAGCTCCGCCAAGTTGTTCACAAGTCATTGTTTTCATATTTTTACCTTTCGTTATAGACATTCTATCGCTATTTAATGTTAAAGTTTCAAGAATATTAATTTTCACTTTATTAGCTATACGCTGGTATGAAATCGTACCTGCTAGCTCATAGTAAGCTAGTAATTCTTCATATGAAACCGGTCTAATATGGCCCATTAAGAGACCACCGAATAAGGCATTTGAAGCTGAATAAGATTTGCGGCCATTACAATCTAATTGATCTACAGCTTCTATACATACAGCTATAACTCGAGGATTAAGATCATCGGAAATTGTATTGTTAGCAATAGCTTCACGCAATATACCTATTGACTTACTTTTCAGGAGAGCTTCGATTTCAGTAAGCTTTAAAGGATTATCTTGAAAGTATTTTTCACCCATAGTGTTTTTAATTTCTGAAAATACTAGTGATATAGTTTGGGCATCTGCCTTACGCACAATGCTTGCTAGGTGTTTCCTGATATCGTTTATCATTTTTTGCCGCCCAGAAAATGATAAACGAAGAGATTCGCATATAAAATTTCGAAATAATGATTGTGATCCTTTGTTATCATCATTTAGAGTTGCTTTAATAATATCTTTTATCTCGCTTGGCTCAAGATCTCCAGCCAATGATGTTTTTGCTGTGATGAGAGAAAATTGATCTCCATATTTTTCTAATTTAACCACAGCAGGGATTTCACAAAGTTGAACACCAGTAAATTCAAAGTATCCACGAAGAAACTTGGTCATGTCTTCTGAAACATCGCCATTTGAAATTGTGTTCAACACTTGTACACGTATTCTTTTGGCTTGTGCTTTGTGTAATCCATTAAGAGAAAATAATTCCCTAACTACTTCAAAATATCGTTTTAGATTTTCTATATCATTAGCATTTATTGCTTTAATTACTATTTCAGCACTAACTCTTTCTAGTCGGCTTGGAGTGTTTGGGCATGTTGTAGCCATATATACAATATGGTCAAGTCCGAACAATAGGCGCAAATGCTCTTATGGACGAGAATTATATCAGATTATATTTATCAAGCTAATAGTTACAGCGTTGGTGCTGACGTTATCGATTGCTTTGGAGTTGATGTATTTGAGTAATACTGCGGTATCAAATTGCTATCAATCGCATTAATTCGAGCTTTTTGTTGCTCGTCTAAATTGAATCCCAGACCACTTTCTATGTATGCTTCAAGAGCATGTTGCCAGTCAATTTGGAGTACATTATCAATTTCGGATTCACCAGAAGCTAAACCGATTAGCGCATTTAGCTGATCATTATCTAACTTAGCTTCCTTCCCTGCGAATGCTGTGAGCGTCTTTGGAAAACCAAATAATAATAAAGTATCTAAGGTATCGCTAGCAAGTTTCGTGTTAAAACGTTTAACATATTTACTAAGTGCAATATCATCTGATTTCCAAAAAAGATTGCCCAAAAGCTCAGCTTCAAGTTTTGGATCACGATCATATTCATCAAGCAATGTAATATCGTCAATTATTATACCTGGAATATTTCTTATTTCTGGTCCAGTGATTTTTTTTACAGCCTTTTTGTAATAACCGACGAGTTGTTCAAAAGAGATAGGTCTCACATGGCTCATGAGACCACCAAAAATTATATTTGCATCAGCTTGTGGGTTAGGATATTTATCTTTTCGATTCTCAATAGCGCTTATACATAGATCTATGATTTCAGGAGTGAGATTATTAGAAATTGCACCATATAGAACTGCATTTCCTATAGTATCTACAAACCCTTTTTCAATTATTACTACGATCTCTGGTTGAGTTAGAGGATGATCTTTCATAAAGTCTTCACCCATACCGACTTTAATTGCGTAGTATACGGATTGCACTAGTTCGTATTCTCCGCTTTTAACGATTTCAAGAAAATGACTTCTTATCTCTGCTAATATTGCTTTGCGTTCCTCATCGGTATATATAGCCGGGTTTTCTTCATCTGCTTGCATTAACGTATCATTAATAATCTTGCTTAATGAATTTTTAGCTACTTGGCTACCAAGAATAAATCCATTATGTATAATGGCTGCAATCGCTGCTTTTACAACTTGTTTACCTACTGGTGATATTGTTTTCATGAAGATTGATTCTAATTGAGTATGCCATATAGGCGCAAACATGATAAAGCATTTGTTAAAGTCCAGTTTGTTATAATAGCAAAATGCATAGCACTAACTATTTTGATACTTTTATAGAAGTAGCACAAGATTGTCCTGCTGAAATTGGTCAAGAGCCACCTGTGAAAGACCCAAAGACGGTGGCACAAATCACATACGAAATGCTCATAGACAATGATTATAAATATACTTCTGATGATGTTCTCTATAATGTCGGTGGAAAAAGAAAGGGTATAAGTAGAAAAGACTTTTTTAGTAAAGGTCAAGCATGTTTTAGGGCCTCACCACTGACAAAGCGTTATGGCTGGGGTGTTCATAGTGATAGCGAAGGAAAGATTGCAATCTATCCCGTTGAATCAAAAGAATATAAAAAGTTAGCTGGCGATGAAAACTTGACTCATCTAAGGGCGATGAGGTCGAACAGTGTTTAAACTTTTATTTGAGATATTGAGTTACATAAATTCTTCATATTTAACAAAATAGTCATAACGCTTGTATTTTAATAATCCAAACGAGATCACAATACATGAGATTATTATGATTTAGTTTTTAAGATCGTTTGATAATTGTATTTTGGAACTAATACCTAGTCTGCCAGTGTTTCCTGATTTTTTTCTTTCCGAAATAATATAACAATACAATAAGCTGCTATTGTCACCACAAATGCAACTCTAAGAAAAAATGTTATTAGACTCAACGACCAAGCAAATATGTTTGACCATCTTTAGTACTATGATCAGTATAGAAAAAATTTACTTCCTTATTACCTCTAGAGTCTGATGCTATAAAGCATAGGAATACGAAGATTGTCGAATATACAAACAATATTGAAGTTGGTAAAGTTTTTCTTAATATAATCAGACCTAAAACAGATAGAAGAGTAATGGCAAAAGCACCAATAAAAACAGGCGCTTCGACTGCGACAAGAAGCCCTGATGCAATGTCAACTCTTACATAGGCACCAATAGCTAATAATATTGGTACTAATAAAATTATGAATCTAGACTTCATAAGCATATTTCGTCATTAATCTTGACTTACTAAAACAAAGTTTATATTTATAAGTTTTGTATTCGATATAAGCATTACGTTTGTAAGTAAGATAACAACATTTACGCCTATTTAGTAGTATCTATATATGAATGAGAACTTCAAAGAAATATTAATTGTTGGGGGTAAGTCAAATTCGCTTGGTCGAGTTAATGACGTTATAGAAATTGTATTGGCTAATAAAGCAAGATTAGATGAGCTTTATAATTGCCTATTCGAAAAAGATCCTTGGTTGAGAATGCGCGCAGCAGATGCACTTGAAAAGATTTGCCGCATTAATCCCGACTGGTTTCAACCGTATATAAAAAGATTTTTAGGTGAACTAACTGTCTGCACCCAGGCATCAATACAATGGCACATGGCACAGATTTTTCGCCAAGTTAAACTCACAAAAAAACAAAAACTCGAAGCAATAACATGGCTTAAAGCTTTGATCTCTACCAAAGATGTTGATTGGATTGTTTCTGCAAATACTATGATAACCTTGTTTCAATTTACACAAGATGGAAGTTTTTCTAATGATGAAATGAGAGTTTTATTAAAAATCCAACAGAGCCATAAATCTAATGCTGTTATTAAGCGTGCTAATAAATTCCTAACTGCGCTTTAATAGGATCTGTAGTTAACCCAAAATTAAAATCCTTAAATACTCTGGCTAGTAACACATTTAGTTTTGCACTAGCCTCTGGATCACCCGATGCATGGCTCGCTGTATCAATAAGTGGTTGTAGAGTTGCTTGCAGTTCACCACTATCATAATTGTCATTAATACCATCTACATCAACACCAGTTGTCATAAAAGCAGATAAGAGAACTCCCCTAGCTTGCGGATTATCTCCCAAGGACGCTGCGAAACCTAGTTCATCTTGACTTGGCCAAGCAACGGCAAAAGGGGAATTAGTACTAGTCAAAGCCATATTTGCTGCAAGAAACTTTATCCTATTTATACTTTGCTCAGGAATCGTTGCTACGCCACCTTCCAGCATAATTACTTTAGCTATACCACAGGCATTTAACATAGCAAGCCTGATCCCATCACCAGTTCTTGGATTTAAACTCACCATAGTGTCACCAATAGGGAAAACTCCTTCAGGCCAGTTTTCTAATCTCAATGAGACATCACAATTTTTATTTATTTCGGGTCGAGTATCTGGAACGTTTTCTTGTAAAAAATCTCTCATATTTGAAGGTATCCGTGGATCATGGATTGCATCATCAATACTTATATTACGGCCTTTATCGACAGCAATATACACAACAAGTTTTTTGTCAGCTCCTGGGTAACAGCCAATCTGAACGCTAGGTTCGTCTTTCGATTTCCCTACCCTCGCAACAAATGGGACGGTTAAATCTTCTGATAGCTGCTCTGGCATATCAAAAGTTATCCACTTATATTCAAAAGGTGTATCTATTTTTGTCGGAGTCATTCCTAAGTCGTTTGACAATTGCGAATTAATACCATTAGCAATTAATACTAAGTCTGCATCTAGCGAAAAGACTTTCCCATTAGCTCCTTTGCTTTCATCAGTTTGGTTTGGGGTATACCCTACAGATCGATATTCTCCATCTGTTCTTATTGTATCAACGCTAGCATCAACAAATTCGATGCCTAATTTAATTGCTTGTTCTTCGAGAGCATCATTTATTCTAAATTGTGGATCACATGCGACAAATTTATTCTTATCCTTGAAATCGAGTAAGGCTTCAACGCCAAAAAAATCGAGAAATAAATTTTGACATTGCTCAATATCATTTTCTATTAGAGTTTGATATATGTCATCGTCGAGTAGTTCTTGTAGTTGTTCGAATACTTGTGGGACAATAAGCGCAGTTGAAGCTCTATGCTTAAAGTTTTTGTCATCATCTTTTGGTGATATAACTGTGACTTTAAGATCTGGTTTTTCCCTCATTAAAGCAACAGCTTGAGTTAATCCAGCAACACCAGCACCAACAATTATGATATTTCTCTTATCTTTAGGCATTTATCTATATTCCTATATCGTACGAAATGCCATTATATCAGCTAAATAGCTATAATCATATTGATTTTTAACTATTATCATTAATGATGGATTTTTATTAATACATTAATATTGATTTGAGTATAGATAAAACCATCAATCTTCATAAAAACGTCAATAATGACGTTAATTTTTTCTTTATTTAGACGAGACTAGTACGATGAGATTATTTAGTCGCGCAATACGATTCTTATATTTAGGTCTAGCAAATTGGGCTTTGACAGGTATATATAAGCTAATACGTTTAAGTAGCCCACTTTGGAGATTTTCAGCCCGCCACTACAGTGAATGGATGGGTTCGGTAGGTAAAGTTCACGCTTATTTGGCATGTGCCTGGAGTTCATATACAGTACCAGCATATAAAGATTATTTGAAACAAAATAATTATGATTGGAAAATCTTTTCTCTAAGTTCTTTTCCTGAAACTAGTAAAGAAACTTATATCAAAAAATATACTCCACTTCAACGTTGTAGATTTGGCAGACTTTCGCATAAAGGAACCCATATTGATGAATCTGCTGGCTCATCGGGTACCCCATACAATTGGATGCGCTCAGATAAAGAACTCGAACAGATACACAAAAATATGGCTGGATATATTTCTTTAGTATTACCTGCTAAAAATCGTTTTACAATAAATGGTTTTTCTATGGGTGCTTGGGCGACTGGGACTATTACTGGTGAAGCTGCCGCTCGTATTGGTATGGTAAAAAATACCGGTCCTGATATCGACAAGATATATGACACGATAGAGCATTTTGGTCCCGATTTTAATTATTTGATTACGGGCTATCCCCCATTTTTAAAACAGATGATTGACGAATTTAATATTCGAGGTTTTGACTTTTCAAAATACAATATCGATGCTTTGGTCGGTGGAGAAGGTATAACTGAAGCTTTACGCCAATATTGTGAACAAAATATTTCACGCGTACGTTCTGTATATGGTGCTACTGATTTAACCTTAGGTATTGCAGGGGAATCTTCTTTTACTATATGGTTAAGAAATATTTTGTTAGAGAATAGTGAATTGCGAAAATTGATTCTTGGGAGTGATGAGTCACGTACACCTATGATTTTTCAATATAATCCTCTAGAGAATTTTTTGGAAGTAAATCACAGAAACGAATTGATTTGCACAATTAATTCTTCGCATGTTTTGGCGCCAAAATTGCGCTATAACTTAGGCGATGAAGTTACACTTTTTACATTACGTGATATCACAAAAATTTTGAAATACGATAAGGCTCTATATAAAGAAGCGACACGCATCATCAAAAAAGAACCTTTGCGTATTCCACTAATGTTTTTCTTTGGACGTGCAGATAGCACGATTAGTTATATGGGTGCGAATATTTATCCGCAAGATGTTGAATATGGTATATATAATGACCCAGAGATAGCTAAACATGTTTCTCGTTTTTGTTTAGAGTTAAAAGAAAATGAGAAACTCGAATCGGAACCGATTTTGCATATTGAGCTAAATAAAGGTTCAGAATCTTCTCCCGAGATACTAAAGGGACTCGAAGAACAAATCTCGCAAGCTCTGTTGACTTATTTGGCAAGTATCAATCGCGACATCGCTGAAGCCATTGAGGAAGATGCGAACGGTTTTGAAATTATAGTTAGAGTACATCGTTTTGAAACGGGAGTATTCTCAAAAATGAAAGCTGGACTTAAAAACAAATACCTTGTGGATTAAAATTTAGATTAAATTATTTAGGAAAAAATATGAAGGATGAAAATGCGTACTAGCGATTTTTCTATAGCCCCAAAATATGCTCATGGTGAGTCTATGTTTGTTGGAGCAACGAAATATAAATCACCATTGTCGTGGATAAGACTGGCTCGTCGCTATAAGTTGATGATCAAAGATCTACGTGTTGAAGAAGGTTACTGTTGGCATAGAACTTTTTATTTCCCTCCTTTTACCCTTGGTACTATTGCGGCTTTTAAAGATAAAGACTCTTTGTTGAAATTTGCGCGAAGTAAATCGCACCACAACTTGATCAAATGGCTAATGGCAAGCGGATCACTCGCTGATGGCGGTTTTATTCGCATATATAATGCAGACGAAAAAGGCTATTCAAACGGCGTTTGGCGTGCTGAAGATCGAAAGTTCTCACATATAGAAAATTTCACACCACTTGTTGATGAGTCTGACGGACCAAAAGTTTAAAAGAGTTATCGATTATGGAAATTAATGTAAGCGCAAAAAGTGTTGAGACTAAAAGTGATATAAAAAAGTTTCTCGATTTTTCCTGGGAGACACCCTATGATTCTTATGATGTCCCTATTCTGGATAGTGTCATTAAAGCAATGTTAAATGGCAAACATCCGAGTTGTAAATATGGTGAAATTAATGCTTGGCTTTTTTTGAAAGATAATAAGGTTGTTGGGCGTACCACTTTGCACAGTAATATTCTTTTTAACAAAAAGTTAGGTTCTAAAGTTATTCTTTTTGGTTGCACTATTCTTAATGATGACATCGAAGTTTTTAAAGCTTTTTTTAATTTAATTGAAGAACAAGCCTTAGTTTCTGGAGCTTCTAAAATTTTTGGTCCAGCATCTTTGCTACCTAATCAGCAAGGTGGAGCTAGCGTCTCGAATTTTGATATTCCTGGTTTCGTTGATAGTGCTTATACACCAGAATTTTTTGTAAAAGCCTTAGATGATTGGGGTTTCCTACATGAGAATGATTCTCAAACCTGGATATGTGATGGTATTCAAGATGATGGGTTTGACCCTGAGAGTTTGTTTAATTTTGATGATACTAACTTTGTAAGCGAAAATCTGGCGATTCGTTATGGTGATAAAAAAGAATTTGATGAACAACGTAAAGTTTTGTTACCACTCATAAATAAGAGTTTTTCTACCCTCCCCTATTTTACAAATATTGATGAACAAGAATTTGCTTTTCAAACTGATGGTCTCGAATATCTTATAGATGAGTCACTTCTATTATTTTTAGAAAAAGATGGAGTACCTGTTGCTTTTGTTTTGGTTGTTCCTGATATTTCAGATTTTATAATTAAGTGCTCTGGAAATTTAAATATGTTTAACCAGTTAAAACTTTATTTTTCTAGAAAGAAATATCGTAAAAGTGCAATTTTGATCATAAAAGGGACGGACCCAGATTTTGCTGGTTCTGGCTTTCAAACTTTGCTTCATCGTGAACTTTTCAAAAATCTTAAAGCCGGAGGATATGAAACACTGTTTTCCACTTTTGTCGAACTTACTAATCCTGGCTCTTCGGCTTCATATTTGCGTGCGGGTGGTAGGCCTTTACAGGATTTTGCTTTTTTCTCAAAAGAGCTTGAAACTAAAAAGATTGCTAACACGAAAGAGATCGCTGATACTATTGAGACCACTAATAATGAAGCGGTTGTCTCAAAATGACTTTGAATATATCTGAAATTTACGATAAGCATCGCGAGCTAATTCACCGTGCGCCTTCTCCACATAATACCCAACCCTGGCTCGTTAAACTCGGTGGCGATAAGTTGACTATTACTTATGATTCTAGTCGTGTTCTACATGTTACTGACCCGATTTTTAGAGATCTATACTTATGCTTAGGAATGTTCATTGAATCTATTGCTGTTGTGGTTGGTGGAGAATCAGGTTTTGATATAGATCTATATTTTGATACAGATACAGATATAGATATAGAGTCTGATTTAAACAATATTTCAAAGACTGATTCAAATGCTGGCAAATTTTCGTCATGTACTATTTCAATTTCATCAAAATTATACCCAAAGACATTGACTAGTTCTGATTTGTCTAATCGTTCTACTAATCGCAAAGTTTTTGCTGTTACTAATATAACAAAAAGCATTAAAGACATCACAGATATTTTGACATATGTTGATGACCAGAAAGTAGAATCCAATGTCGAACACAAAATTATTAGGTGTTCCAAGGATATTGCTGATCTTTTAGACAAAGCAGATTTAATTCAAATGTCTGATACCGATAGTAGTGTTGAATTGAATTATTGGTTAAGGGCTGAACGTAAACTTCTTGCCCGTGATGGCTTAAGTTCTATCGTTTTGGATCTTAAATTTTTTGAGGCTCGTTTTTTAAAAATATTGTTTTCTCGTCCTATTCATTCTGTTTTGAAATATTTGGGTTTGGCTAAAATCTTGGTAAAATCTCGGCTAAATACTCTGACTAACGATACAATACTTGTTGCTTTCACATTGAAAAAATATGGAAATCCTAGAGATATTATTGATACTGGTAGATATTTGTTTTGTTCTTGGTCTCTGTTGTGTCGTAGTGATTATTCGGTTCATCCTATGAGTCAACTTCTTGATGTTGTTAAGGTTAAAAGTGAACTAGAAAAGATTCTATGCGTTAATACCTCTTCGGAAGTTGTGTTTGTTGTTCGTACAGGTTTTTCAGATACTCATAGCGGTCGATCCCTAAGGCTTGTTTAGCAAACCTCTTTCATTTTGAAGCTTGTTCTGAGTCTTTGGTGACTTTTATATCATCTTCAAAAATCAAAAAGTAGTTATTTATAAAGTGATCGAATTCGACTTAAGTGACTGAAATAAAGCAGATGTAATTGCTTCCACATCAGCGATTTGGCTTTCTGTTAATCCCAGATCACCAGTGAGAGACCTCTTTACATCAGGGTGCACTCGCCTTAAAGCTAGTTTCATTACAGCTTCACCCGCACCCTGTACATCTAGATAATCTACATTCTTATATTTCGAATAGAAACTGTCACCTAAAGGTTCCATTGCTCCCTGAACAACATCTAACACTATCGGCAAGATAAAGGGTTTGCTTCCAATTTCTAATCTCATATCATTGGCCTGATCTGTAATGAAATCTAAAATTCTTTGGCTATCAGCTGAGAGTTTAATAAAGCCTTTTGTAGCTTCATATCTTGTTACTGGCACATTTCGTGCTTTTATAGGCGCTCGTTCGCTAAACCCTCCAGCCTCTGACCAATCTAGCGTGGGTGCTTCTATATCACTTGGGCTTAAATAAACAAAAGCAGCTTTGTCTTTAGCGACTTGTGCTTCTTTTACTTCCATCCGTTGTGCCCACAAGCCTTGAACCCCAAGCTGTTCAACTGACCATTGGTCAATACATTTTCGAATCCATTCTTTTGCACTAAGCGGAACAGTAGGTGTCATCTCATGGAATACTTGCCATTTATCTACGGAATGATTTTTACCTTCTTCAATAGTTAAACCACTTAAAGGCCTATCACCAAATATGGTACGCAAATAATATTGTGTTGCGGTATTGATGTGATCATATGCACTAACTTCGAATGACGGCCATTTAGCTCTGTCGAAATAACTCTTCACCATTTCATCTTGATCGCCAGAACTTCTACCTTTATTTAGACCAAACCTACTAGTTAGTGAGGCTTTTGGCCTATCACCAAGTTCAGCAATTTTATCGATAAATCGAACCGACTGATCGTAACGTTTTTGCATACCTTCGTCGATAATAAGCTGATTATCACGATCAAATTCTTCTATTAGTTCACAGATCACTAATCGTGAACGTTCTAGTTCTCTCATTATTTTTTCTTTTGTCGCCGCAAATGCTATAGAAATCTCTTGTGCTGTCGGTTCATTGCCAGGCTCGCCAGCAATGCGTAGTTTATGTTGAATCAGACTGATGATATATAAATCTGCAAACGAATACTTTTGAGTATCGTCTACGTTTTTAGTTATATTCTTAAGTTCCCCCAATTCCATGCCGCTTCTTTGATCAAGCATTAGGTACCCTTTATGGAAATCACTTTCGAGTTGCTCTAATTGTTCTCTTCTTACAGATTCAGTCTTCTGCTTTATTGCAGAAACTGTTTCTGGATCTATGGCAACATTTACATAACTTTGCAAAAAATCGTGTATGCGCTTGTAGTCATCTTCGTTGACCACATTTCTAATCCGCTCACAAAGTTCAACTATTTCAGCATTTTTACCGAAATCTTGAGCAGCCAATCTCCTTTTTGATTGTGTAGAACCATCATCCATGTTAATTCCTTTAAATATCCTAGATAATTATCATATATCAGATATGTGTAAATTCAAGTGAAACTTGACCTATTTGGTTTTAAGGTATTTATAGAGCCTTATTTGTGATTAATCACAGAAATAAACATATGAAAGTAGTGGCATATGATGAAATATGAATATATATCAGGCAATACAGAAAGCTCAAATGATTGAAAAAGTTACTATAATTCTTACTGTTTTGGCGATTACTTATAACGGTATTGTAAAAACGCAAGATAGTTCAGTGATTACAATGACTGTTGGTATTGCCATAGTTAATTATATAGTCAAAACTAAAGAAGTGCTGAGAATATGACATATCGACTAAGCAATTCACTGTCGGTCTATTTTACGATTATGGCAAGAGCAACCCTGCATTGCCACTGGAACCTAGAGCTGGTGGAGTTCGAGCTGGTGCGTGCGCGGCCTCATCAATATATGTAATTAACGAAGGTCTGAGATCTCTTATTAACTCATATTGTTTGTCGCTTAATTCAAAACCTAAACCTTCCTTAACATGAGCATCAAGGACTGCTTTCCATTGGTCAATATTTAAACATGGTGTTTCGTTAGTACCTGTAGCTAAACCAAATAAGATATCGAATTGGCCTTTTGTCAGTTTATTGTCTTCTTGAACTTCTAATAGTGTATGTGCGAAACCTTTTGCCAAAAGCAAGTCTATTGTATTTATATTAACTTCAAAGCCAAAAGAGTGATAATAAGTTGCAAGCGCCTCATCGTTGCCTGACTCTATAAGATTGACCAATAATTCATTTACTTTATCTTTATGTAAATCGTCATCAACCAATCGTGTTTTTCTAATAAGTGCTGACGTCACATAGCCCCTTACTAAACCTTCAAGTTTTTCTGTTGCTTCTTCGCAGAGAACTACTAATGCGTTCAAAGTTATAGGGCGAACGTGGTTCATTAATCTTTTGAATAAGTCTTTGTCTGAGTCGTGAAAAATAATTCCGTTCTGTCTAGCTATTAGTGCTTCAATTTCGTTGATTTCTAGGGGGTTATCTCTCATAAATGTTGTTCTCTTAGAGTTAGGAAAACAATCAAGCGCATAATTGAGCGTTTCATTATCCGCATTTTGTATAAAAGAATGTAAATGCTTTCTTAACATATCAAATGTCGCTATTTTTTCTTCACCATGTAGATTCATGGCTCTTTTTATATAGTTTCTAAATAATAGCTGTGCCATTTCATTTCCAAGAGTAATGGTTGCATTAATGGTATCTTCTATATTGCTAGGTTGAGGACGACCAATTATTTCTGTGGAAGCATTGACGAAATGAATACCTTCAGGATATTGGTCTGGCTGAGTTATCAAAGGGATTTCTTTTAGTTCAACTCCTGTTAATGCAAAATATGAACGAAAAGCCTTTGCTATTTCTTCAGTGGCTTTACCTTCAGAAATTGTTTGCAGAATTTGTTCACGAATCTTTGTGGCACTCTCTTTATTATTACCATTTAGGATAAATAAACTTCTTGCTCTATAAAAATAATCACGGAATTTTTTGGCATCTAGATCTGTAATTGCTTGAATTACATCTTCAACAACTATCGGATTTTTTTGAGGATTTACTCGCGTAGGTGTATTTATTCCTGAACTCATCTGGCCATTTTAATCATTAATACGCAACTAGGGCAAATACGACATGTGGACAAGTTTTATGGATTGGGTTTCTGCTTAATCTAGCGCAATTTTCATATAGCTAACACCAAAATCCTTGCGTAAATTAAACACACCAGTATAAAAGGGCATCATGATAAACTTTTTGACATGCAACCTATCTTAAGACCATAAGGATCCAACATGTCGACAATTTTTGATGAACTAAGAAAAAGCCACGATTTAGCTAGAAAATACACAAGAACAATGACTTCTACTAGATCGTCGCCTTCTAAAAGGAAAGAGTCGTTTTTAGCGCTTGCTATTGAGCTTCAGGCTCACGCAGCTGCTGAAGAACGCTTTTTATATGCGCCTTGTCTTATGCATGATGCAGGATTATCTGAATCGCGACATGCATTATCTGAACATCATGAACATGAAGAAATGATCGAGAAAATTCGTAGTCTTGATCCAAAAGGTAAAGCATTTATTAAACACGCAAAAGAACTTTCAGAGAAAATACATCATCATTTTAAGGATGAAGAAAAAGGTTTCTTCCAACTTTCTGGACGAATATTATCCGAAACACAAAAGACAAAATTAAATAAAGAATATATTAAAGATTACGACAGAATGAAAAAGAAGTTATCTAATAGTTAAAATAAATATGTTTAATGATCTCATCTGTCCAACTGATCAAGCTGCAAAGAGACTATTAGGCTGTGTGCTTGAACGAACTATAAATGAAAAAATAATACGCGCGCGTATAGTTGAAACTGAGGCATACGACCAAAACGATCCGGGTAGTCACACTTTTTGTGGTAAGACTAAACGTAACGAAATCATGTTTGAAAAAGCTGGCTTCCTATACGTTTATTTTATATATGGAATGCATTATTGTTGCAATGTAGTGACAGGCCCACAAGGTTTTGGTGAAGCTGCACTTATTAGAGCCGTCGAACCTATATACGGCCACGACGAAATGAAATTATTACGAAACGGTCATGACGGTGTGACAATTAGTAATGGACCATCAAAACTTTGTAAAGCATTAGATATAAGCAAAGATTTAAATGGACACTATTTATCTAGAGAGCCATTAAAACTTCTACTTATGCCAGAAGTTAGTCCAGATAATATAGTCACGACGAAAAGAATAGGCTTGTCAAAAGGACAAGATACATTATGGCGTTTTTATATAAAAGACAACAAATATATCTCTAAGAAATAAGCCCAATATCGACAACTATTTCTTTATCTAATTATTTAGTAGCAGTAATTGTCAATATAAAAATACTATAAACTCTATTTACGTAATCACCTATTTTGACATGCTCACGCATTACCTTACGAACATTAACAATTGAAGATGTACAAGCACATTTAGAGTGCCTAGAAGAAGTGATCATCAAATATCTAAATTATGGTAAGCCTTCAAATTTAGAAGATGTTCGAACTTGGATTACTGACGAAGTAATACCAGCCTGGAAAGAAGACGACCCAAAATTAAGTTTTGTAATTGTAGAAAATATCAGTAAAAAAATTAAAGGAAATATATCCATAGACCTGACAATAAAGCAAACGAATTGAGATTATTGACTTAGAGATTTCATTTACACCATAATGCCCATTTAGTTTAAACCATCGTGAGTTGATTAATTATGAGTTAAATTAGTTCTGCCACCTGAATAGACAGGATCTGAACTAAATTAATTATTTGAAGCAACTGCTCTACTTGCTCCCAGTATTCACATTTATGTCATTACCGCCTACCACAAGAGTGCAATTTGAATTAGCTGCACAGGCTTGTAATGCTTGCACTTTTAAATATGCTAAATATTCACTAGTCAAAGCTTGAGCAACAGCATCTTTAGAGGCTTGTTCACCCTTGGCTTTTTCTATTTGAGCCAAGGCATTATTTGTAGCGACAATGATTTTATTTTGTGAAGTTTTCTGATCATTATATGATGCAATAACTTCTCGTGGAGGTGTAATGGATTTGATACTCACTTTTAAATCAGGACATTCTTTTGAATCTAACTTATAATCAGGACCACAAAAATATTCATCACCCAAAAGTTTTACAATATCTTTACGTAGATTCGCTTCAACATCATCTTGCACAGAAACAATTACATCTGGCGAAACACGTATCTCATCAGTTGTATATTCACGTAACTTTTGTTGAACAGCAGAATATAACGGACCACGGAAATTCTCTGAAAGCATACGGTTCCATCCATATTCTGTCCACGCTTTATATTTCAGGCCAATAGACTCATGGAACTTTCGAATTTTGCTTGTATTAAGTTTAAAAGTAACAGTTAGCTCAACTCTTTCACTCACACCATTTTTATCGGGAGCATCAATACCCCCCGATTGTTCCTCGCCTTCGCCAGAATCAGTAAGAATAAAGTTGCGTTGTGTAGTTGGATATTCATACCACTTGTCATAAAAGCCATTAAATTTTAGACTTGAACCTGGCTCAATAGTATCTTGATATTGCGCGCCTTCAAAAAGACCTCCTCCATAAGAAAGCGCAATTTTGTCTGCAGGAACTTTCTTTAAGGGAGCACCAGCCAAAGCAATTATTACCAACAAAACAATTAATACTAATGCTGATATTTTATAGACAAATTTCTTCGATGGTGCTGGAACTTTAATATTAGATTTAATCACGAATAAAATTCTAGCCTAAATTTTAGACATAAATATATTAATCTAATAAACTATATCGAGCATCAACAAGGAAGTAAAGATGACACATAGAAACAGACCAAAACCTAAAGAGCCAAAATCAAATTTCGATGCTCTAATAGAGATATTTGCTAGAAAGAGTACCTTGCCAGCAAGTTTCGTAATCCCCCAGGAATTACTTGATTTAGAGGTTTATGTAGGATTCTGTAATACCGCACTTGGGGAAGGAACAGTAGTGATTGAAACACTTGAGCATCTTCAAATGATGCTTGCAGATCCAGAAGACATAACCTCGAATACAATTGCGATCAATAATCTTGTTTCTCCAACTAACGCTGTTGTTAGTATATTCCCAACAGAAGAACGAGCACATGCATATTTTACTGAAGACACAGAAATTAGAGTCATCCCTACTCTCTTAAGAAATGTTATAGCTTCAGCTGTTCTTGATCGAATTGGTATAGTCGCTATAAAAGAAAATACTCCTATTATTGTAGATCTCGACCATGTTAATTCCTATTTTCAAGCATCGATGCCACAGGCTTTTAAAACAATCAACACTAACCAAATAACTAATGTAGACAAAAGCAGATTGAATCGTTTTGAGTATGCAGCTATTGAGGCTCTAATGAGCAAGAAAGATTGGTGTGTAAGATTTGATGTAGCTAGTTGTACATATAATGGAGAACTAGCACACATTTTAGGTGTAACAGCAAAAAGTAATATTTCAAAAGATGAACTTAGCAGCCACCTAGATGAATTGTTAAGAGAATTAGCTGGGATTAATGGATCATTACTTGTATCAGGTCGCACTGCTCCGCCATCTATCAAGCAAACATCACTTAATTAATTTTTATAATTATCAGATTTTTTAATACATATCTAGCAAACGACTTCTCAATGTTTTTTAAGGAAAATTCTCCAAAAAACTATTTGGGTAGACTTGTGACACAGTGGTAACTGGTGATTTCCACAAGACCGCACTAGCATAATGCTCTTAAGATTCTTTGGGGGAATTATGAATGTAGATATTTGGTCCGATATTGCCTGTCCTTTTTGTTATGTTGGCAAAAAACAATTTGATTTAGCTCTCCATCAATTCGAACATAGAGATCAAGTAAATGTTAGGTATCATTCGTTTCAACTAGACCCAGATGCACAAATCGATAATGAAATAAGTGCCTACGAGATGCTCTCAGAAAAATTTGGCAAGACACAAGAGGAAATGCGTGAATCTAATAGCCGAACTTTTAGTGATGTAAAACAATATGATATTGAACTAAATTTTGACGATATGAAACTTACAAATACTTTTGATGCACACAGGCTTTTACAATATGCTGTTACAAAAAATAAACAATCCGAAGTTAAAGAGCAGTTACTAAAAGCATATTTTACTGATGGGTTAAATATTGGTCATCAAGACGTTCTTATAAAACTTGCACATGAAATTGGACTTGACAAAACTGAGGTTTCAGAAATGTTAGATAGCTCTGATTTTGCAAATGATGTAGAAGCCGATAAGTATCATGCAGCTGAACTCGGAATTAGCGGCGTTCCTATGTTTGTGTTCAATATGGAATATGGAATTTCAGGAGCGCAAGGTACCAATGTAATACTTGAAGGTCTAAATCAAGCTTGGGAAAATACCAAAGCTACTAGTTGTTAAAATAGTTGAATCTGCTCACCGGGATAAGTGACAGTTGTTCCTTGTACTTGCGCCCATCCAGTGAGCTTATGAGGTTTTAAAGATTTCTCTGTCATAATATCGCATACTTTTATATCGCGAACTAATAGTGCATCTCCGATTAATGAACGATGACAACGCCAAGGTACTGCTTCTGCACACATAATTGTAGTTATATCTTTTTTAGCCAGTTTTAAAAGCTGTCCGATACCTTTCTCGAAATCTTTCGTTTGCATATAATCAGCAAAGCCACGAAATGAGGTGTTCCGCCATGCCATATTTATAGAATCTTTAGTCGTAGGTCTCAATCCACCCAATAGTGGAAGTTGTTTATATTTAATTTTTGCAGCCTTGAGACTTTTTGATATTTCATCCTCACCAAATTGAGGATTGTGACGTGATTTAGGGATGGTTCTCACATCAACTACAAGAGAAATATCGTAAGTATTTAATAGAGAAATGAATTCTTCTATAGTACGTGTGGAATGTCCTATAGTAAAAATTGTATCTAGCATAATCGTTAGATTACTACTAATACATAGTCATATTAAAGTTTAGGATTTTAAAATTGTTTGCTCGCGAGCAAATGTATAATCGGACTAAAGACCAATGTAGGGTTGTGCTGGTGATTCTGGGTCGCTTTGTAGTTTTTGAGTAACAGCTTCTATGCTTGCTTGAAATTTGCTATTTAGATCAATTATTTCTTCAACTCTTTCCGAATTAAAACCATTTTTAGCCATAAATTCTCTAACAGAATTTTGATCTATTGAAGCTAAAATACCTGACTCAATAATCAAAAAATCTGTTAGATGATATTTGTATTTTAATTCTGGCGGAAGTTCGTCCTTTTTGTCTAAATCATGAAGTACCTGATAAAGCATTTGAACCAACAAAGTATTTGCAGGATCAGACATAGGGTTATATTTAATTTCTTCTACAAGTTGTTCATGCAACTGTATGTCTTCTTCTTTTAAAGAGTACAGCCTGAGTAGGATTTCGTTGAAAAGGTCTAGTTCACAAATACGTGCTATATCAGAAATATCCGCTATTTTAATTTTCATATATAAAGTTTAGGCTATACGTCTATATAGTGCAAATGGTCTTTATTGCCTATTTATAGTTGGACCGTAAGTTTTTTGCGATAGAACGTCCACGAACCAACAAGACTAAAACAAAACCCAGAACTATTAGATTTAAGGAAAGTATTGCTGCATCAAAACTATTAGAACCAGTTAGAGATAACTGACCAAGTATAGGTTTAGAGCTTCCAGAGTTTAGAGCTTTACCTCTCGATGGGTTATCTGCATTTGCAGAACTATCTTGATTACTACCATTAGCAGTATCAACTACTTCATTCGGATTATCGTTAGGAGTATCAACGGGACTTTCATTAGCACCAGGATTTTCATCAGGTCCATGATTAACTGATATGCCCTTAACTTTCAATTGAGGATAGACACCAGCTTCCGCTAACCAAATTTGATCAAAATTCCAGTCGACCAATGGTTCTACCTGATTATTGTTTTTAAAATGATCAGGATCATTACCATCAACATTAGCTAAATTACAATCAAGCCCAGAAGCATCCCCAGGGCCTGTTAAAAAGCTATACAACATCCCGAAACAAATATCTGTACCCGCCAAAGTTACATCAAAAGCGTTATTTATGACTGCGTCTGCATCTACCATTATCATGCCAACTAGACCGCTCACAGGTACATTCATTCCATTTGTTGAACGATCCATATTAATATTATTGGTTCGTGCACTAAACACATTTTTGAATGTACTACCTTGATACATACCTGCTATCCCACCAACTACTACTTCAGCATCATTTCCACCGGCAAGAGTCAGCGTACCTGCAGAATATGAATTTTCGATATTCGATTCATGAATAATAAAATTGTCATCTGTGAGTTCTTCAATTCTTGCCGAAGCTGCTAATCCACCATTTACTATCGTATTAATTTCGCTACCACTAATGTTAACAATATTATTTGTATGCGAATCAATAATGCTACCAGCAAAATAACCTGCAATACCACCAACAAAATACAATATCCCTCCAGTGGTAGTAATGTCGCCGCTTGATACAGTTTGATTAATATTTCCAATTCCGGAACCAATAACCCCCCCTATAGTAACTGTAGGTTGTAAAGGCTGACCATTTTCAAGATTAATTGACATGTCAACAGAAGATTTTGATATAGCTATTGGAGTTGTTTGATTAGGGAAGCCAGAATAACCAATTAGCCCACCAACAGTAAGTTCCGACTCAAGGTTGTTACTTGTTCCGATCCTGCGCGAGAAATTTCCGTCAGTATCATAGAGTTCAACATGATAATTTAGTGGATTTGATTTATAAACATTACCTTGAGAGTCAACACCCAACCCCATAAAACCATAATTAGCTCTTACACCTGTTGGGCCAATCTGGTTTAGAAATTCTCGTTCAGCATTAAGCTTTAGCACTACACCAGCAACACTAGTTCCTACATAAAAGTTTCCTTGCTGATCGAAAGCAATGTTATACCCAAAATCATAACTTGGAACAGGTGATGAAAAACCAGAAACATAATTTAAATTTGAATCAAATTCAGAAATTTTTCGTGAATTATCAGTAACAAAAATATGACCTTCAAGATTAATTGCAACACCATAAGCTTGACTCAATTGTCCAGGATCTTGTCCATACTGAGTGCTATTATTTAAAAGATTGAAACTTGAATCAAACTTTTGGAGCGGATGCGATTCAGACCAGCCCGCAATATAAATATCTCCATTTGGAGCAATGGCTGAAGACATAGGAAATGAACCAGGATTAGAGCCTGAAGTATCTGGATTTACCGTTCCTAGAAGTGTACCTTCTGAGTCATATTTATATACATTTTGTGATGAACGATCGGTCACAAAAATATTTCCGCTACCATCAATATCCAAATCTGTTACTTCATGAAAATCTCCTGAAAATCTATTTATCTCAATACCTTGATCGTCGGTTTCTATTACATTCTCAAAATCGCCAATAAAAATATGACCGTTAGGGGCAACTGCTATACCACCTGAAATGTGTATATTTGCCAAATGTGGCCTTGTGTCAACAACACTAGTCAAATCTCCGTTAATACTAACATCTTCGATCTTTACATTTCCCTCACTAGTAGCCGCTAAACCACCAATATATCCTCGTGGTAAGTTTATCTGAATGGATAGATTATCAAATGCAATATCGTGGATATAAGCTCCTTGCAAAGAATAGAAAACTCCACTATATACATACGAGCTCTGTGAAATATTTGAAATACTGTGATCATTTCCGTTTAGTTCACCACGGAAACCATGTAAAGCACCTCCGATAGCATCTGGTTTCATGATAGGAAGGAAACCCTCAACTTCTATAGACGCATCATCAATTTCTACATTTTTCCATGTCCAATTATGTGACTGAGAACAATCAATGTCATTTGCTAAAAGATATATACCCTCTTGATCACCTGTTACATATGTATCTGGATTGACACCAATTGATTCGAATTGTTCGCAAGTAGAAATTTGATATGTTGAAACAGATGCAGTGCTAGCAATAGTTGTATCTGACCAGTTCGAATTTGACATTCCACTATTTTGGTTTCCTGAAACTAGTGCAATACGAAAATCATATTGTGTTTGCGGTTCAAGACCTGCAATTGTTCCAGTATTAGGTGCATCTTGATCCATTAAAGTATGTTGTTCAGTCCAATTGGAATCTGAAGACTTTTTATATTCAATTAGATAATGTGACAAGACATCTGGGTCTGTATCGCTACTCCACGAAAGTGTAACTGTACGACCAGTTGGTGAAGCAAGAACATTTTCAGGACCGTCAGGACAATCACCAGTATCAATTGTTGAATCTTGCCCATAAGATGTTCCATTTTCATTTGTTGCATAAGAACGATAGTGATATTGAGTATTACATTGCAATAAATCTGTTTGCGCCGAAAAAGTGCCCGGTTCCAGAGCTAAAGCGTATATACCAATACCAGAATATCCACTGTAATAGATAGTGTCATCATCTGCAATATAAATTGAGCTCCATGATTCGGATGGATTAGTTTCTCCAATATATGTTCCCGTTGGGCTATATACTTGTATACGCCTATCATATTCGTCAGTAACAAAAATATTACCTGAACTATCGAGATTGATGCTTCCTGTATAATTAATATTTTGATGATTATTGTATGTTGTATCGAATGAATTTATAAGTATCCCATCGGAACCATATTTGCGAACAGTTGAACTGTTCATTTCTGATGTAAATATATTTCCAGAATTGTCAATATCTATTCCACCAAATGATGAGTGCTCGGATCCATATCCATCAGATGCTATTTCAGCAATGTGGTTGCCATTGGAATCATATTTCGAAATCCAAGAATCCGCAATATAGAGATTGTCGTCGGCATCGAGCGCGATTGCCATTGGATTATGGAAATTCTCGCCAGAAACATCAGAATTAATTAAGTTGATAAAATTACCTTGTGTATCAAATTTTTGTACACGGTTATTATACATATCACCTAGATAAACATTGTCATCTGAATCAATAGCTATTGGACCAACTCTATTAAATTGTCCTGGATCTGTACCGGTTGTTCCAAATTTGAGTAAGAATTTGCCAGTAGAGGAATACTTACGGATAGCATCATTATTTGCGTCAACAACAAAAATATTGCCTTCACTATCTCGTGAAATTCCTTCAACATAGCCCAACTCATCATTGGGATCGCCAGAACTTCCAAAACTTATGCTCCCATTTTCAATTAGTGTCGCAACATCAAGGAGCTGTCGTGAAGACGAGGTAGTTGAACCATATTGCGTTGTTTCACCATACTCAAATCCGTATTCGCTTATTGATTCACCCGTGGCTGTTCCACGTAAGATTGAGTAATTTCCATTTATTGGAGTTGAAATTCCCGTACTAGTCTCTGGCATAGGACCACTACCGAAAGATGACGCTGGGAATGATAGTAAGCAAACCAGCGTAATAACGCGCATGACTACCATTTTAAACATATTGTATTAATCGGACAAATAAGAGGTATTCTTTAGTGTATTCTTTAATAACAAAAATTTATAAACTGAACTTTAAAGTATTTTATTGCTAAACATTTCATCATTTATGACGATAAACTTTGACCTATGAAATCTAAATTCTCTCTTTTTCCGAAATTAAATGCGTTTATTTTTATAATGCTTTTTATTATCACATCACTACCTCAGGTTTCAGCATATGCAGATCCTGGATAACCTATATATTTGGCTCCAACACTTACAACTACATTTGATGGCGCTGCTCCACTTCCAACCTCATTAGATAATTCAACAACAAACCACATTGTTGCAAACAATGATAGCGTTGGACAAGACTTCGATTTCACTGTAAATACTAATGATGGAAATAGCCACAACCTCGACTACGTTATATTAACAGCGACACTAAACCCTGCTGCAGGTAGCGCATTGTGGGATGAAACTAGTTTACCGAATTCTTGTATTGGTCAATATCCTGGTGCAAGAAAAGTTAGTGTAGACAGACTAACTATAAGTTGTAAAATCAATGGACCATTTGTTATAGGTTCTGTAAATAAGATTTCTGCAACTTGGTCACCTTCAGCAATAACTCCGAACAATACAAATGTTGATGTGAGTTTTACTGTATCAGGTGTTATGACTCCAGATTCTTTTTACCCAACACCTATCAATCCTGATGATGTGACTTCTAGTACAGAAAGCATTACTGCGGTTTCAGCGAGTTCAGGTATAGAAACTCGCAAGTGGCCTGGTGCATATAATATCAATAGAAACAATGGAACGGGTGAACCAGAAAGTGTAACATTTTCATGGGGTGTCACTTTTGGTTTAATGAACCCGCTTGCAAACACAGTCAAGGGTGCCAACAGTAATTCGTTAGGTGATATAACTCTAAATGATGATCTTTCATCTATGGGAACGCTTTGGCAAAATGCAACCTTAGACTCTTGTGGGATTGGTGTTGCGGGTGACAATATGCCAATACCAATAGGTGTGAGTAGTACTCCAAGGCCAAATGGAAATAGAAGCGCTGTAAAAAATGCAGGAACATTTAATTGTACCCAAGCTGGCGGTGCTGGAACAAATATCAATATATCAAATACAGGTATTGACTATAACTCAACATGGTTTCCGTTTGGATATGTCAATGCAACCCCTGCAGCATATTATGGAATGAATACACCAGGTATTCCAAATGAAGTGTGGGATTCACCAATTGGTACAAATAATCATGCTGTAGTTTCTGCTGGTTATGTTACAACAACAATTCCTTGGAATGATATTCTTGCTTTTGATACATCAGGAAATGACCCCATTCCCCAACTAAATACCGTTCGTGTTTGTAACACAGTTAGTGATTTAAATGTTGTTGGTTCAGATCCAAGTTTTGTTGATCAAATAACAGATAATTCAGCTTGTACTGACGTAGGAATAGGTACAGGCGAATCATCTACTAAGAGATTTTCTTTGGGTGGGGCAAACGACAATAGTGTAAATGAATATATAAATTCTCAACCTGCATCATTTGGTAGTGTGTCTCCAAACAATGACAACGTAGTATTACCAGGCGAGAAACTTTTCTCGCAATTACTTTATAGTAATAATTCGACTTCTATAACGGCAATATCATCTCCGCAAATGTGCGACACTATTGATAACTCAAATTTACAAATAGTCGCAAATGACTTTTATGGCGATCTATCTGGCTATAACTCTTTTGTATCATATGGCTATACGCAACATAACTATCATTCTGCAAAGTTAAATGCTATTACAAACGTTACCGGTTTCCCAGCCGGAACTGTACCAAGTGAATCCGACATAATTGTCGAATATAGTTCTGTTGCACCAATGACAACTTCAAGTGAACTTAGAACTTTTGATTGTGACACAGTTGGTTCAGGAGATTGGCATTTAGATCCTAATGATGTAACAGGCGGAATAACAAAAGCAAACGTTATACGCGTACGACTAACAGATGGAAAAGACTTAATACCGGGAAGAAGAATTGAAGTATCTGTATCAATGCAAGTATTACCTAATAAACAAGTAGGTGACATTGTACAAAATGTGATGCGATCTCGATCAGGAACTACAACCAATACTCAAACTTCAAATGTGTGGACAAACTTAACGTCAGCCTGCGAAGTCTACAATTGGGGTGTTATAAATAACTTCCCATCAAATTGCGACAGAGCATATGTAGTACCACCAAATGGCCACCTAGAATTAACTGACAATGTTGACACTTCAGTAAACGGAACCCAACATAGAGCTTCAGAATCAACAAAAAGTGTTCAAGCAGGAACCGATTGGACCTTCGATCTCCGCGCTTCAATGTCATATAACGGCAATATTGATATAGAAAATGCAAAAGCTTACGTTGTATTTCCAGAAGGTATAACATTTAAATCTTCAACACTTTCACCTTCAGATATAATAGGTGACTGCGATGCGTCAATAAACCCATCATGTATTACTAATCCTGGTAGTCGAACAAACCTAGGATATTCAAGCGCAATATGGGAATTAGGTGACTATCAATTTCAATTTCCAAGTGGTAATGATCCAGGCGTGGCATATGTTGCTGAAGGATTTTTTGGCTACTGGAAGGTTACTGCCCACACCGACCTTGCATTTACTAACGGTATAAAACGACAAACAAGAGCTTGGTTAGTTGCTGATAGTGGCTTAGCAACACAGTCTGTAACATGGCCGACAGTTGAAGGTACATGGGGTGGCTATTACGATAATGCCTCCAATGGGCGCTTCGACGATGACTGGATAAGTTTTACTCAGACTGCGCAATTCATTATTTCAAAGTGGACACCAGACTTTTTTATTCCAATTGACGGTCAAGGTCGTTACGATATCACATATACAAATGCATCCACTGTTGCACGAACTTTCGACTTCATTGACGTATTACCATACAATGGTGATAATAGAGTTCCTCCATCAAATTTCACTGGAACAATTTCTCTAGATGATATTGATCTTTCTCGTGCGCCTAACATCTCTCAAACATATGTAACTTCTCAAACTTCATCGACTATAAATCCTGACCCAGCTTCGAATGTTGCTGTCGGAACAGGTATTTGGTCTTGTACCCTTGCACAAGTTGATACTGTAGGCTGTCCAACAAGTGCACAAGTTACTGGTATTCGTTTCACAACCCTACCTCTAGCTGCTACAGCGCGTGAAACGGTACGTATAACAATAGATACTCAAAACAATACAGGTCGTGACATATATACAAATAATGCAATGGGACGAGCGTCTGGACTAACAGGCGAGATTCACTCAGAGGATGTATATTTCAAAACTAAACATTTACAAGTCGGAAATCGAGTATTTGTAGACATTAATAATAATGGATATTTTGATAGCGGCGATACACCAGTAGTAAATGTTGAAATGCAGTTACGTTTAGTTTCTGATGACAGCATTGTTAATACGACCACAACAGATACCAACGGATACTATATTTTAAATACCGATGTTGAAGGAAATTATTATATTCGAATAGCACCAAGTGAATTACAAAACAACGGAGCATTAACTGGATATCGAGCACAGAAATTTGGTTCATCAAATATTCGTAATGATAATGATGAAACACAAGATCATAATGCACGCATGTATTCATCAACAAATATTCGTTCATCAAATTTCAATTTAACAAATCTTGGAGAGCCAGTTGGAGAAGCCGGCGATTCAGGTTTGTGGGATTCATCATCGAACTTAACAATAGACTTCGCTCTTGAGCTACCAGCATCGATTGGAAACTTCGTCTGGTTAGACCTCAATAACGATGGTCTACAATCTTTAGGTGAACCAGGTATTGGTGGAATCACAATCACTGCTTTATATTATGGAGATGATGACACTTTAGGTGGAGGCGACGATGAGACATTTAATGTTACAACAGATTCTTCAGGGCAGTGGCAAATTGTAGGGCCAGCTGGTACATACGCTGTGTCATATACTTTACCTGCCGGATACGAAGCCGCAAAAAGTAATATTGGTTCAGATGACACAATAGATTCAGATATAAATGGTGTAGTTGAATCAGTGTTAGTAGATGCTACTAATTTAAATTATGACTTTGGACTAGTTGGATACTCAACAATAGGTGACACAATTTATTACGACGTAAACGGTAATGGAATTCAAGAAGTTGAAGATATTGGTTTAGCAAATATAAGTGTCACACTTACTTGGTTTGGTATTGACAATATCTTTGGTGGTGGCGATGACATGGTTCTAACTACTTCAACAAATTCTGAAGGAGTTTATCTATTTACTGGCCTACCTATTGGCTCATATAAAGTTTCAGTTGATACTTCAACTTTACCTAGTAATATACGTCAACAATCTTACGACCCTGATTCAAAATTTGATGCTGTTTCTTATCCTGTTCTTAGCGCTTTGTTAACATCAGATCTTACACATGACTTTGCCTTTACACGATTAAGACCAAGTGATGTCTCTGGCAATGATGCTAAGGCAAATGGTAGCCTTGCAAATACCGGGTATAGTGGTTTAGGTAGTCTTACCGCATTAATGTTTATTATTGGCGGTCTAGTAATATCAAAGATTTTTAAACGTAGAACAAAAATGATTTAAATATTCCCTTTAAATAATATTTACTAAAATTTATTTGAAATTGCTCGCTATGGCCTTTTAACTTATGTCGAATTAGAATGTTTATATGGACGTACAAAGAATTAAAAAAGACTTTCCTGGATTAGAACGAATTGTCAACGGGCATCAGATAACCTTCTTGGATTCTGGTGCATCGAGTCAAACACCAACACAAGTACTCGATGTAATGGATCATGTATATAATGACCATTATGCAAATGTACATCGTGGCGTTTATACAACAGCACAAGAGATAAGTAACGAGTTTGAATTATCACGTAAAAAAATAGCTAAATTTATTGGTGCTAGTACCGACAAAGAAGTTATATTTACACGTAATGCTACAGAATCTATAAATCTTGTAGCACGTGCATGGGGCGACAAAAATATTAAAACTGGCGATGTCATTGTTTTAACCCATCTAGAACACCATAGCAATATTGTTCCCTGGCAACAACTCGCTTCACGTACAGGTGCCATTATTAAATGGATACCATTAACAGATGAAACTCGTCTGGATTTAAATAATGCGACTGAGATTTTAAAAAATGCAAAAGTTTTTGCTTTTAGCGCAGCAAGTAATGTTACAGGTACCGTTACACAAGTAAAAGAACTTGTTGAACTAGCGAAAGCTGCAGGGGCAATAAGCGTTGTTGATGCCTGTCAATACGTCCCCCATCTAAAACTAAATATTAAAGACTGGGATGCGGATTTTATTGCATTTTCTGCACACAAAATGCTCGGTCCTACTGGGCTTGGAATCTTATGGGGCAAAGAAGAACTATTAAATGCAATGGATCCATTTTTAGGTGGAGGATCAATGATTGAAGAAGTGACTCTTGAGGGTTTCACGTCTGCTCCCCTACCAGAAAAATTTGAAGCAGGGACTCCAGCAATTGTAGAAGCTATTGGTACTGGTAGCGCTATTGATTATTTAGAATCAATAGGTTTTAAAAATCTACTCGATCATGAAAAAATGCTGACTGATTATGCATTAGATATGTTCAAGAATCGTTTCGACGGCAAAGTAACACTTCACGGGCCAAAAATATCCGATGATCGTTTAGCAGTTTTTAGTTTCACAATAAAAGAAGTACACCCGCACGATGTTTCACAAGTATTAGATGAAAGCGGAGTATGTGTTAGAGCGGGACATCACTGTGCAAAACCACTTATGCGTGTTTTATCTGAGGGCGATAGAGTAGGTATTGGTGCAACATCGCGCGCAAGTGCATATTTATATAACACAACAGATGATTTTGATCGACTTGGTGATGCAATAGAGAAGGCAATAAAATTCTTTGCCATTTAATTATAAGCCAATACTCAAGACTAATAATCTCCTAAGATAAGAATAACAAAATCTAAGGAGAATAATGTCAAATTTGAAACATTTTAAACTTATAGTATTAGCCCTTTCACTTTTATTAGTTGCAACAATGTTTACAGCTTGTGGTGACAACGAAGATAAAAAGCCAGAATCATCAAGCACTAAAACTTCGGCTGCCCCTACTGATAACAGTGAGGACTCTAGTTCATCTGGCGCTGAGGATGAACTTGGTTTATGTGATATTGTGAGCAAAGATACAATAAAATCTGCATTAGGCACAGCTGCCCCAGTTCTTGAGGGTCCGGAATCTACCGGCGTTCAAAGTCTAGGCGATGGAGATAAAGGTACATCTTGTATATTTCCATTTGAAAAAGATGGAACAATCTCGCATTCATTCTATTTAGATCTAGCTCAGTATTCAAAAGGATCTTTTGATGATATAAAAGATTTTACAGCCACTTCAGGACAAGATATTGAAAATGTAGGAGATAAAGCAAAATTCCTTGCGAGTCAGCCTATCACTGGAGGGCAAGAATTTACAATAACTGCAATCAAAGGTACTAACGTGTATTTATTCGTTATTGCAATACCAGATGGTCCAACGACATTTGATGTACTTTCAGCTAAAGATGCACTCACAAAGATTGCACAAGCTGCAACTTTGAAATAAGTTATTGATATTCTTTATTTCATACGTAATTAGATAGGTTTTTACTACTTAGATTTATTTCTTTGCTTTAAAATATTTTCGACATCATTGAAAGTTACACCGACACCACGAATTGCTACGAGTATATGATAAAAGAGATCAGCAGCTTCACCTGCTACAGACTCTTTATCACCTTGCACACATGCAACTATAAGTTCAGCTGATTCTTCACCAATCTTTTTCATGCGTTTGTTACTATCAGCCAACAATTCATCAGTATAACCTGATTTTGGTTCGATTAGTCTCTGTTCAATGATTGCATCCAATTTCGCAAGTGGTGAACTTTCATTTACATTATTCATGGTTACTCCGGTCTGGATTTATAGAAAAATTAGGATATGCAACATTAACATATTCATTTTCTTCAAGTTCAATGAAACTATTCGCACCAGTGCCAACTCCCACTACAAAACATTGTGCAGTTGAACCAGCTTGTGCTCCTAAAACGGAGTCTTCAATTACAACACAACTAGATGGATCAACGTTTAATAATCGAGCACCTTCTAAATACATGTCAGGTGCAGGTTTCTTTAGTATTCCTGGTTTATCATTTCCAACAACTTTTTCGAAATACGAAAGTAAACCAGTATTCGATAAGATAGAAGTTACGTCATTTTTCGCGTTATTAGAGACAACACATAATAATAGATTTCGTTCCTTTGCATCTTGCAATATTTCTAATATACCTTCGTGAATACTCGGATTACTTTGTGACCTTAGCAGATCAAATTCTTCAGTTATCAAACTGAATATTTTTTCATTTACGACAATATCGTATTCTTTTAAAATAACACCAAAAAAATCTGGTACGGCTAGTGCAAAGTTTCTTTGGATTATTTCTTGTGATACAGATATTGATTCATTAATATATTTTCTTAATAAAATATTTACGTATTTATAATCAAATGAGAGGGTATCTAGTAATACCCCATCCATATCAAACAATAAGGCTTTGCTTTGAGATGGAATACTCAATCGACCAGCTAAAACAACAATATCTTTAGAAATATTATTCATCTATCAATTCCTTTTCTGCTTTTATACGAGCAAATCTTGCCGATTCTTTATGGCCTGGGAAACCCTCCCATTGTGCTAGTGCTTCAGCAATAGGACTAATGATTACAGCACCTTGTGCACTTACAATAGAAAATGATGAACGTTTTAGAAATGTTTCAACACCGACACAAGAATCTCTTCGCGCTGTACCCCCAGTTGGCAAAATGGCATTAAGACCTATAGCAAAGTTCCCATAAGAGATAGAAGAATAACTTCCTACAAGAATTTCGCCTGCATTTATGATCTTGTCCATATCTTCAGTTTCATTCTTAGAAATTATTCGCAAATGTTCAGGTGCATATTCATTGACAAAATCTATACCCGCTTCAAAATCTGAGCAAATAATTATTCCACCGTAAGTACTCAAACCAGTTTCTATAAAATTTCTTCTTTCCTGGGTGAGTTGAGCAATTAAACCTGGAACAATTTTCTCAACTTTCCCTATCAGTTCAATCGAATTAGTAACTAAAAGTGCAGCTGAATCAGGTCCATGTTCTGCCTCATTTAACCATTCGCGCGCTACAATTTCTGGGTCCGCAGTTTCATCGCAGAGTACAATAGATTCACTCGGACCCGCTGGCAAACCAGGATCAACTATTCCATAGACTAATCGTTTAGCGCAAGAAACATACTGATTTCCTGGACCGACTATCTTGTCAACTTTTGGTATCGTTTGCGTACCATAAGCCAATGCTGCCATTGCCTGAGCGCCACCAACTTTATATACATTTTCTACACCACAAATTCTTGCAGCAACAAGTGAAGCAGCATCAATGGATCCATCAGGACCCGGAGGAGTACAAACATAAATATCTGGCACACCAGCAATAACAGCTGGAGTACAAAGCATCAACATTACTGAAGGGAAAGAACCTTTACCACGTGGAACATAGAGACCCACAGACATAATAGGAGTAGTTTTCTCGCCGACTATGACACCAGGAACATTTTCTTGTTGCCAAGACTTCTGAGGTAACTGTTCTTTGTGGTGCAAATTAATATTCTTAAATGCATCTTCAAGATATTTTTTTAGTTCAGGAGATATTTCTTTCTCAGCAATTTCGAATTCTTCTTTAGAAACTTTAAGAGCGTCAACTTCTAAATCTATTTTGTCGATGCGCTTTGTTATATCAACAATAGCGCTGTCACCACCTTGCCTAACTTCATCGATAATAATACGAACAATTGGCTCAACGCGAGAATAGTCAGCTTGTGCCCTTTGCATAATTCTATTCTTATCTGAATCGGACATTTCATTTAATATGAATTTATTTATCATTTTTTCCTTTTGTAGAATTTAGAAATCTAAAATCTTGCAGTTCAAAACCATTACCCAACTGGACTGCAATCGCAAAACCAAGCCAAGAAATTGATGGCGAGTAAATATCTGTGTCAGATAAATTACGTGTCAACAATGGACAACACATTAGCGCCAGTGAGAATAATTCCATTAGCGATTCTTGCGACTCACCTTTTTCAATTAACATTTCCATAATAGGATTAACAAGATATTCTTGTTTAACTTCGTAAAGTTCTTTTCTCAGAGAAGTAAATGCCCCAGAATATTCGAGTTTTATATTATCGTCATCAATTGAAACTTTAATATCTATTTCTTTTGCTTTCTCTTGTGAAAAATACATCCACTGAGCAAAAATATTATGAAAAAATGGTTTGACCATATCTAAAATTGGTGAATGTCTTCCAGCAAAGGCAGGATCGAAATAAAGATAATTGTTATCATCGTCAAGAAATATATTTCCAAAATGTGCATCGCCATGACCGATGCATGAATAGGTTTTTTGGGATGGATCTAAAACAATACTTGCTCTATCAATTAATTCTCCTAGGGTTGATCCTTGTTTCACACCATTGATGGTCCAAGATTTATGAAATAAATCTTGGATTGATATTCGACTATCATCAAGAGTGTCTATAGATTTCCCATCATAGTAATCTATAAAACGCTCGCCAGTAATTCGGTGAAAGAAAAGTTGATGTATTGGAGCTAGTGCATTTTCTTTTTCATCAATTAATTCTAAAGTATCACTATATATCTTCTGTAGTTTCAGACAATCATCTTTTTCTGCTTTAATAATTGTTTCACTAGATATTTTGTCATTTTCTTCACGTTCAATAGATCGCGATAAATCGAATAATGTTGAATAATTAATTACAGGATAAAAAACTATTTGCTGATCAAGGCTCCTTTCAGTGCGTAAAGGTTTCACGATAGAATATTTAGCATCATCTAAAATCTGGCAATTATAATATTCAGTAATTACACTATCTGGTTCAGTGTGAGATTTAAAGAAGACGGATTCAGCGTTAATTATTGCTATGCCATTAAACGAGTTTAAAGATGTTGGCTGCGGAGTGAGAATAACATCAGTCGCTTCTATATCAAGTGCGTTCTTAAACCATGCTTTTGTCATATCTTGCGCGAGAGAAAGATCGCTATGTTGAATCTTTTGAATTTGTTCTAATATAGGAATATCAGAATTATTAACTTGATTAGTTATATCTACTTCACGAAAACATGAACGAGTGTTAAGATGACAAGCAGGCCCATTAGATATTACATGTGCGATAATAGAATCATTATCACAATCTAGACTTAATCTGATGAGTTTTTGAAAATTTCCACTAGTTGCCCCTTTATGCCATAAACCTCTCGTTCTTGAAAGATAATGCATTTGGCCCGTTGAAAGAGACAACTCTATAGCTTGACGATCGGCATAAGCCAACATCAGTACTTCACCATTGTTGTCATCAATTGTAACAACGGCAATAGTGCCGTTACCTTTCTCAAAATCAATAAGTTCGATATCGAATTTTTCAATATTGCTTTTCATAAAACAACTTTTCTAATCGATAATTTTGGATTTTTTATTAATTCATCTTTTATATCTTCAACTGTTATTTTCCCATCGTGCAATATTCCTGCAAGTAGTGCCCCATCAACATTAGATTGTGTAAAGACATAGGCTATATCTTCAATAGTACCGGCTCCTCCGGATGCGATTAGAGGTACATCTACTAATTCTCGCACTGTACTTAAGAGCTCAGTGTCATAGCCAATACGTGTGCCATCACGATCAATACTTGTCATCAAAATCTCACCAGCACCATTTTGAACACATTGTTGAGCCCAAATAATTGCATCTAATCCTACATCTGTAGTGCCACTTCTCGATACCACTTCCCACGCATCACCTTTTTGTCGGACATCTATTGATGCAACAATACATTGTGATCCAAATTGTGCAGCTGCACGACTAATAATTGTTGGATCGGCAATTGCAGCTGAATTAATAGCAACTTTATCCGCGCCAGAACGTAATGCATTAGTAATATCATCAAGATTTTTTATGCCACCTCCAATAACCAATGGTATGAAAATAGATTCTGCGATTTGCTCGACAGTTTTTAGAAATGTTACACGTTCTTCAATCGTTGCAGAAATATCCAACATCACGAGTTCATCAGCCCCCTGAGCTTCATATCGCTTAGCTAGTTCAACAGGATCACCTTTATCGGTTAGGTCAACAAATTTAGTACCTTTAACAACACGACCATTAGCGACATCAAGACAAGCGATTATTCTTTGATAGACCATTAGTTATCATCCTTAATAGAAAAATCGTTTAAATACATTGCTGTTCCAACAACAGCACTCGAGACTCCTGCATTTTTTAATATTTCAATATCTTTATACGAAGCAATACCGCCTGCGGCAATAATTGGCAATGATGAATAAGATGTTGCCTTTTCAAAAAGTGCACTATCAACACCACCCATTGTTCCCTCTTGAACAATAGATGTTATTAAAACACCAAATAAATCAAGACTAGAAATATCATCAAGTGCCTTAACAAGTGTTATACCAGAGTCTTGTTTCCACCCTGATACAACAATACGTTCATCTGCAATCACATCAGCACAATAAATTATTTTTCCAGGAAACTTATTGGCAATTAAATTTCGCCATTTTGGATCTAAAACTGCTTTTGTTCCAACCATGGCAGCAGACGCACCCTTATCTATTAGCCAAGAAATATCATCAACTTCACGGATTCCTCCGCCAATTTGTATATTCTCTGGGAATACATCAATTAATTCTTCGATAATCTCACGATTACTCCCTCTGTTTGTTGCTGCGTCTAAATCAACAACATGAAGCATTTTATATCCTTTATTTTTCCAACTTTTAGCAACACTTACCGGATCATCAAGTCGTACTAACTCATCATCATATGATCCTCCACGAAGTTGGACACATTTACCTTCCCTTAAATCAATTGCTGGGATTATTTTCATTAGCTGAGACTCCTTACGTATTCTCTCAAAAAATTTATTCCTCCAACAGAAGATTTTTCTGGATGAAATTGCACACCAGTGATATTGTCTTGTTTTACTATTGCAGGAAATTCGTCATTATCTTGTTTAGATAAAGCAACCACAACTTTGTCATCTTCTGGCTGACACACAAAACTATTTGCATAGTATCCATTTGTCATACCAGATTGTTTTAATATTTTATCATTGCCATAAATATCATTCCAACCCATATGCGGAGTACGCTTAGATTCAATTTTCCTAACTTCACCTTTAATGATACCTAAGCCAGGAAGTTCACCTTCTTCTGATTTTTCGAAAAAGATTTGCATTCCCAAACATACACCAAAACATGCAAGTCCATCATTAAGGTTTTCAAGAATATCATTTTTATAAGTATTCAATGTTTCTGCTGCAGGATCGAAAGCACCAACACCTGGGAGTACTAACAAATCCACTCCCTTAAAGCTTTTTAATTTTGTTTCAATAGTTACATCTGCACCGACAATAGAAAATGCTTTAGCTAATGAGTGCACATTTCCTACTGTGTAATCAAAAATAGTTACTTTCATCACAATATCTTTCTTAATGCTTCAATCACTAGAGCCATTTCTGTTTTTGGGCCAATAGTGATTCGGAGTGCATCACCAATACCAGCGAGTCCTATACAAACTCGCACACTAATATTATTACTAAAAAGTTTTTCACCAAAAATTTGAGCATCATTAAAAGGAACTAGCACAAAATTTGCTTCACTTTCTATTGGATTTAGCGAAAGTTCTTTTAAATCTGCAATAAATTTTTCACGTGAATCAATTGTTTCGTTGACAATATTTTTCATCTCATCAACACCATTTTGCAAACATTGACTAGCAATGTATTCTGATAATGCGCTCGTTTTAAAAATACCTCGAGATATTTCAATAGCTTTAGTAAGTTCATTTGAAGCTAATGCATAGCCTATTCTCATACCAGCTAGACCGAATGCTTTTGAAAAAGTTCTCAATATAACTAAGTTGTCATATTTATTAATGAGCTCATCATAATTAGTATTACTAAATTCGCTGTATGCTTCGTCAAGAATCACAAGACCTTTTGCTCTTTCTATGACAGCAATAATTTCTTCAGCTGAGATAATAGTACCTGTAGGATTATTTGGTGAACATAGGAATATGACCTGAGCGCCAGTGTCAACTAATGCATCTGTATCAATTGAATAGTTTTCTTTAAAATCCACTAAAGAAATATTAAGACAATTCATTTTTGCTACAAGTTCTGCTACAGGTAGACTCGGGTTCGATATTGCAAATACTTGACCGGGTTTTGAACAAGCTCGAATAATTGTGTCTAAGTGGTCATATGAACCAGACCCAATTGAAACTTGATCAAAATTAACACCAACATACTTAGCTATTTCGTCTTTTAGATCATCTCCATAAGGAGTTGGGTATTTAAAAATAATATCATCATCAATATTAAGCAATGCTCTTTTCGCTGCCGGATTCATACCCCATCGATTTGTATTTTGACCGAGATCAATCAGAGCTCGATTTTCAATACCGTTATAAGTATCCATGCCTTCATATTCAGGTCGCATTAAAGAACTACTCATGGTATTAGCTTTTCTATAGGTGAAACTAAAATTCCCTTAACGCCTAAGGCACGAAGCTTTGGGACAATAACATTTATATCAGTAAAATCAACAACTACATGTATAGCTACTACATCACTATTTTGGAAAAGATCTAATACAGTTGGAGAAGTTAACCCAGGTATAATCTTGCGAACTTCATCAATAGCCGACTTTGGCGCATTCATCATCAAATACCTTTTGCCACGTGCATTTAATACAGACATTAATGTATCGACAAATATTTTTGTTTGTAATGATTCTGTATTCGTTGATTCAATATCAAAATCACCAGGAGCAACAATACATGCCTTGACATCGCGTATAGTTTCAACTTCAATCAAACCATTGTTGCGAAGTGTAACTCCAGTTTGAGTCAGATCAACCACGACATCTGCAATACCCAAACGCGGAGCAATTTCTACAGAACCAGAAAGTGGAACAATCATAATGTCGAGACCATTCTCTTGCGCCCATTTCCTAGTTATTTTAGGAAAAGATGTTGCAATTCTTATAGTGTTTTGTTTTTTCTTATTATATTTTTCAGCCCATTGCGGGCTTGCAGCGAGAACTAGCCGACATTTGAAAATATTAAGTTCTTGAATAACTTTCACATTACAGCCCGACTCTTCAACCAAATCCGTTCCAGTTATCCCTAAATTAACGATATTATCTGCAACGATTTCTGGAATATCTGTTGTTCTAATATACATTGCTTCAATATCTTTAGATAATCTCGCAAATAGCATTCCTTCTTTATCATTTATTGGCCACTCATAACCTGCGTTAATAAATAGTGAGCTTAATGAACTTGCAATTCGACCTTTACGTGGCATAGCAACTTTTAGTGTAGAAGAATTTTCTTGTTGATTCATGATTTCCTTTTTGGTCTGTGAATTGATTTTAGATCTTTTGACATTGTTCTAAAGGACTCTACTTAGGTACGAATGACAAAGTTTGCAAATAGACGAGCAATAAAAAAACCCGCCTAATGTGGCGGGTCAAAGAAATTAGTATATAAAAACTAAATCAGCTCACCGCCATAATATGGTGATGATGTGCATGAAAAGATGAAGCAAATGACTGGTTAGAAAATATATTTCGCTTTAACATGACATTAATTATAGCCAAACGACATATATACGTCAAATACTGAAAATTATATATAAAAATATGTTTAAGGCTTTATGTATCTCGGAACTATCGCGAAGCGCTGGAGAGATATATGAAGTTCTATAAATCTAATGCTTTTCAGCTTTGACGCCCTCTACATGGATCTTAGGTATTACTTTGTCTAACCATTTAGGAATCCACCAGTTTTTGTCGCCCAATAACTCCATTGCTGCAGGTACTAAAAGCATACGAACAATAGTTGCATCCAACAATACAGCCATCGAGAGACCAACCCCCATTAGTTTTATTTGTCGGTTGTCACCAAGTATGAATGCACCAAAGACAAATACCATTATTAGAGCAGCTGCTGTTATTACTCTTGCAGTTGCAGCAAGTCCGTGTGTCACAGCTGCTGCATTATCTTTTGTATCATCATATTCTTCTTTGATTTTTGAAAGCAAGAAAACTTCATAATCCATAGAAAGTCCAAATACTATGGCAAAGAGCATCATTGGCGCCCAAGCTTCGATTGGTCCTGCCCCTTCGATACCAATGAGTTTTGACAACCAACCCCATTGAAATATAGCAACAACTACACCGTAGGCTGCACCGATAGAAAGTAGATTCATAAGCACTGCTTTTAATGCAACTAATACGGATCTAAATACTGCCATTAACAATAAGAAACTTAAAATTAAAACCGCAGTAATAAATATTGGGATTCTTTCGCCCATAACAGTTGCAAAATCTGCATTAAAAGCCGTGAAGCCGCTCACATATGTTTTTGCATTTGTGTTCGCATCAGAATCTTTTAATGCTTTCGGCAAAATATCATTTCTCAATTGATTTATCAAATTTGTTGTTGCTTCATCTTGTGGACCAGTTTTTGGCTTCACATTTATTACAGAAATTTGAGATTCGCCAGGTTTTGGCATCGCATTAGCATTTTGACTTGCTGCTTTAATAACTTGCGATGAAGGAAATACGCTCTCAATATTTTTTATTGCTTCGAGCTCACCAACAACTTTTGCTAATACTTCCGGTTTACCTGCTTGACCAGAATCTAAAACAATAAGTAATGGCCCATTAAAACCAGGCCCAAAACCTTTAGCTAAAAGCTCATACGATTTACGTACTGTTTCTTTCTTTCCAACATTTGAATCATCACTAGCACCAACACGTAATGAAAATAATGGAATAGCTAAAGTACCAAGTATTACCACACCTAATAATAACGATATCAAAGCACGGCGCTGTATGAATTCTGACCATCTTACCCAGAATTTCTTTTTATTTGGGTCAACTTTACGCTGAGGAACAGACAGACGATGTAAATTTTTTCCGATTACTGAACCTAATAATGCTGGCACGAAAGTTAGCGCACCTAGAACCATTATAAAAACTGTTATTGATGTACCGATTGCTAAACCGTTAATGAATTCTAGGCCTATGAATAACATGCCTAATAGAGAAATTACAACTGTCATACCAGCGAAAAGTACCGCTGCTCCAGACGTAGTCATAGCTTCTATAGTTGCTGATTCACGATCGTTTCCCCTAGCTAAAGATTCACGATATCGAGTAACAATGAATAATGCATAATCGATACCAACACCAATACCGATCATTGCTGCTACTTGTGTTGTGAATTCAGGAATACCTACAAGATTTGCAATAAGTGCAACAACACTAGATGAAATAACGATCCCTACGATTGCTGTAAATATTGGAACACCTGCTGCTATTAGTGAGCCAAATGCGAAAAGCAATATGAGCAACGCAGCAAATATGCCTATTGCTTCGCTACTTGGTATCTCAAAGTTTTGATAACCCTGGCCACTAAATTCAACAGTAATGCTTTTGCGTAAATCTTTTGCTAAATCTATAGATGGAACTCCAGCCTTTTGAAGTTTTATACCCGACTCAAAAGTAATTTCTGCGTAAGAAATATTTCCATCATCTGAAATTTGTATACCATTAGTTTTCTTGTCAAATGGTGATTGGAAAGTTGCTATATTAGTTTTATCTTTCTTCGCAACTAATGTATTTAGATAAGCATCTATTTCCTTCTCGTGATTAATAATTCCATCTTTTGATTCAAATACTATACGTGCACCATATTGTGCTGCATTGTCTGCCAAATCAGGATTTATTTTCTTTAATACCTCTATAGCTTTGGACGATTCTGTATTAGGCAACGCTCCTTGGTCTAACCATTCTCCTGAATAGCTCGATGCTAATGCGACAAAAGCAACTAAAGCTATTAGCCATATTGAAATCACAATACGATATTTTTTAAAACAGAATTTTGTAATGGAAAGTAGCATAAGAAAAAGTCTACACTTATTGCATGTCAAACTTAGAAGAATTATATAGAGAAGTTATACTTGACCATTATCGTGCGCCACGTAATCGAGGAGAACTTGAAAGCCCACCGGCCATTGTATCCGAAGGCAAGAATCCTCTTTGTGGTGATGAATTAACTCTATATATATTAATTGAGGATGAAATTATTGTAGATGTAAAAATGTCCGGTAGTGGTTGTTCAATATCACAAGCAAGTGCGTCAATGATGACTAAAGCTATAAAAGGTAAAACAATTAGTCATGCATTAAAACTCATAGACGAATTTAAAGCACTTATGGATGTACATGAATCTCAACTTGAAGGAAATGAAGATGGTTCAACTGCTGACGAAGAAAAGACTGAACTCCTCGGAGAGTTAGAAGCATTAACTGGTGTAGTGAAATTTCCTGTGCGTATTAAGTGTGCAACACTGTCGTTTAACACTTTGGCTCGAGCAATAGCTGACGATAAAGAAAGTAAATCAGGAGAATTTGCTACAACTGAGTAGTTCTTCCCCTTATCTATCGTGATAATGAACATGATAATGATGATGATAAGAAGAGAAAGACCAGGTAGATGTAATGTTTTCGTTATTGTAACACTTTATGGAATAGCATGTCATATAGTTATGTTATATATACAACTAGGCAATACCCAATAAACCTATAGACAAATCAACCCAAATGGAAGACAATGTACAATAAGACCCTTGACACCCCGAAGGACTATGACATGGAAAACGCGACACTTATATTACTAATAGATTCTAAATTGGATGAGTACAAAGGTCGAACTTTGGTTGAAGGCGCTGAGGTCGTTGATTTTTTACTCGACTTAAGAAATGCTGCTGTTAGCAACGTTCACACACAAATCGACAAAGAACTTATAACTAATTAATTTTTAGACTAAAATAAATATTTCGACTATTATATTTGGAAATCTCTCTAATTAAGGTCTAGTCCATTGTTAAAATTAATTAAATCACGTATTTTTTTGATATGTATATCATGTGCAATTATTCTCAGTGCACTCGTTATAGGTGGGCTATATTTCCGGAATTCTTCATCAGCTGAAGTAGCTGTTACTACTACAACTACAACATCTTCAACAAGCTCTACAACGACTTCAACCACGACAACTACCACTCTCCCGCCAAAAACACCTCAACCACCACCCGCTAATATACCTTTGTTAAATGGACAATCATTGGGAATGGGTTCTAATTATGACATTGTAACTTTGGTAGAACAAAGACTCGTTGACTTAAAATTTGATCCAGGTACTGTTGACACAAAATTTGATTATAAAACACAATTCGCTGTCCAATCATTACAAAAATATAAGGGTATTCCTATTACTAATCGCATTACTGATTTAGAAATTAATTTGTTAAATACTTTCCAATACGAAGAACCATTTGTCTACCCAGCTGAGGCTAACCGTTATGAAATAAGTTTAGATAAACAAATAGGTGTTTTATATGAAAACAATTTTGTAAAATTAATTACAACAACATCTACTGGGAATCAAAAAAATTATTGCTACATATCTAAAAAAACATCACGAAGAACATGCGCGGCAGCTAATACACCAACAGGACGATTCGAGTTTTATCGCAAATACAAGGGTACCGAAAAAGGTGACCTCGGTGACCTATATAACCCAGTATATTTCAAAGGTGGAGTTGCAGTTCACGGTTATTCTTCAGTACCGACTACACCAGCAAGTCATGGTTGCACACGAATACCGATGTATATTTCTGAATACTTCCCAAGCTTAGTGACTATAGGAGAGCCAGTTTACGTAGTAGCCGCTAAGCCTGTTGAGTATTCATGGAATAAAGTTGGTGAAGTTGTAGATACTTCGCCAAAAACGACTACGACAACTACTACAACAACTCCTCCACCACCTCCACCGGAACCACCGGTACCTGTTGTTCCACCAGTTTGACCATAATTAATTATTCTAATTCAATATAGATAATGTTATTTTTTAGAATGACTTTATAGGTTTGCACAGGTTCAGTTGCAGGTAAGCATTTAGCTTTGCCCGAATCGATATCGAAAACTGCACTATGTTTAGGACACTCAAGCTCATGAGTCTTAGCGCTTAGGAAACCTTCCGATAAGGAAAAATCAGCATGAGTACAAAGATCATCTAAAACATAAATATCTGTACCCAGATTGATAATACAAAAACGCATCTCTTTATCATCAACATTTTTTATGATGCGTTTCATAGAACCGACGTCTAGTACTGAAATATCACAAAGTTCTATTAACATTATTATCTTTTATTTATTACGTCTCTCAAGTTCATCTATAAATTTAGCCATTTTATCTGCAGCTTTTTGTAATGCACCTAAATCTACAGGATTTTGTGCTTTATCGTAATCTGCACGAGCTTGCGCCAAAGCGTTAACAAGGTCTTTATCTGACAATTTAGAGATATCACTTGAAGGAGTGCTTACAGTAGTATCTGTTGTTACAGTATCTGTTTTTGGTGTACTTCCTGGCAAGGGCAACGAGACTGCAGCGAATTCAGAACATTCCTGTTTTCCGCTAATAAGCATATCTACTGCTTCATCGATAGAAGCAGCACAAACAGTTAAGCCGCTGACAGATACAGTCACATATTTAAGCACAGGTCTAGAATCCGCAGAATCACCTTGAACAAATTGTGGCTGAACATACACAACAGTATTTCCGACTGGAATTATCTGTAATGCACCCGGAACAATAGAAGATCCTTGCTGACCTAATAAAGTTTTGTTTCTAGAAAAAGCTTCATCACCATTTATTTGTCCAACAATCTGTGTTGGAGTCAACGCGCTAGCATCTGCAGTCGATTTAAAGTTAACCAATCTCATCTTCCCGTAACTACCGGGATCAGAACTTACGGATAGATAAGATTCCATTTTAAAAGTTTCACCGATAGGTGTAAATGAGCGAGTTAATACAAACTCTGGTTTTTCCATTGCCGTATGAGAAATATATTGGTATAAACCAGGGATTGGGGTACCAACTGATTTTAATTTATCTGCACGACCACCTTTTTCTGCAACTGTTGTAATCTGTGTTGTAGTACCAGTACCAGCTAAATCAGGAGCTGCTTGCCATTTATTAGAACTCTTTAACAATGTTGTTGCATCACTCACATGGTAGTCAGCTAAAACTTGGCTTTGAACATCGAAAATATCGTTAGGATATCTATAATGATCAACTATATCCTTTGGAACTTCACTTTCCTTCTTAAATAACTTAGGAAAAGCCTTCTCATATGCTTTAATTATTGGATCTTTTTGATCTATAACATATAGATTTACTTCACCAGTTCGTGCATTAACTGTTGCCTTAACACTATTGCGGACATAATTTATTCTTTTATTTAAAGAGCTACTGAAATCTAAATTATCCTGATCTAAATATTGAGAATTTGGATACTGGTTAGAAGTTGTATAAGCATCCACAACCCAAACTATTTCATTATTTGTAATTACAGGGTATGGATCAGAGTCAATATCTAAAAAAGGTGCAATGGTTTTAACACGCTGGGCAGGATTACGATCATAAATGATCTTTGTATCTTTATTTACAACATCAGAAATCATAATATTATAATCTGCATAGTTGAGTGCAAAAACAGCTTTTTTCAAAAATGAGTCTAATTTAACTCCCGTAGATTCCGCTAGATCAAATTTGTCAGTTGTAGGTGTTTGTTCTTTTTTAGAACCAACAAATACAAAATCATTTAGACCTTCACCAAAATACACCCTTGCTTTCGAAGTATCTAACGAGAGGCTATTAGTTGCTGGTTTCACAACACTACTAGTATCTTTAGATTTATTGCCAGTTTTCTTCTCTGTAACATTTGGAAGATCTGCAACTAAATAGTCTGGAGCGGAATCGGGTAATACTTCTGATGAATTAAGGGCAACTGCTCCGAATCCGTGAGTATAAACCGAGTGGATACTTTGCCATGATTTATCAGGTAGATTACTAGCTGCAACAAGTTCGCGTGAAGAAATTATTGATGGTAACACTTTGCCATCAACGGTATATCTATCGCGATCACCTACGCCAAATTCATAATATTGTGTTCCTCTTTTTTGCTGTATATAGGGAGCAACGCTAGATTCATCAAATAGTGTGACATTTGCTAATGCGGCCTTTACACTTTGTGCTGTCTCTGGAGATATTGTCTGCTCATAATTTACATTTGATGACTCAATAGTATCGAGATCATATGCAGCCTTTGTAGCTTCGATATTTTGTTTAGCATATGGCTTTTCTTTTGTATTCCTAGAAGGTGTAACTACAAATCTTTGTATAACTGCTGGATATACAGTACCTACGACGAGACCAACAGCTAGCCAAAGCCCAAGTGCAACAAGGGGTAACACGATACCCTTACGAAAAACATTTACCAAAAATAATATTGATGCAATAATTGCAACGAATACCATCAGACGTAGTGCTGGAATTTGGGCATTGATATCAGTGTACGTAGCACCATCTATTGCACCTCTTGTTGAGTGTACAAGAGAAAATTTCTCAAAATAATATTCTGCTGCTTTAACCAATGTAGTGAGAAATAACAAAACCGATAATAGAATTCTTCCATATGTAGAAATATGGCGTTTATTCGCTTCAAGTCGCAATCCACCTGTTAGCAGTAGCGATAGAACACTAATTAAGATCAACACTATTAAAGCAGTGAACAACCAAGTTAGTGACACTTGAATAAATGGTAATTTAAATAAGTAAAAACCTATGTCTTTCTTAAAAGTTGCATCTTTAATCCCAGTATTTGAGCCATTTCTAAAAAGTATCCATTCTTTGTAATAACCATAAGTCGTTGAAGCAAAAAATGCACCTACGATTATAGAAATTATGTTTCTAATCAAAACAGGTTTTGTCTTAAATATTGAAGCAGGTACAGTCATGAACACATCTGTTTTGTTCTGTGTCGAGTGGTGTTTTGCATTCCTATTAGTAAGGAATATAATAAATACACATACAAAGGTCATAATCACAAATGAAAGTGTAGGAATAAAATATTTTGCACTTAGCAATTTGTTGAACGTATCACCTTGTCCAAGCGAAGAGAATAACATTTTCTCTACAAAAAAAGTTGCAATGGATTTAAAACTTGAACCAAAAAGGAAGATAAAAGCAACAATTGCAAAAATAACAATGGTCTTTTTGGAAGGTGGTTTAAAATTAGTTTGTGTTCGCACATTATTAGCCATGCGAATATGTTAGACGTTAGCTAAGTGCAATCACACACCGACAACCAGAATGCGCTGGTGCACAAGTTTGTCCTGTTGGGAATTCTTCATTGACTTTGGTTGGTTCCAAAGCATTGTCGTCACAATCAACACATTGTCCTGGTTTCTCAACTATCCATTTAAGTACTGCACCTTTTGGCGAAGCTGCTATCACACCATGTGAATATGTTGCACATAAAGCATCAGTTAAAGCAATTTTTAGATCACTACTACGCCATTCTCTATATTTTGCACCAACACGAGTGGTGACATCTGCTATATCACCTTCATCAATTGAACTTGCTAGGGATTCGCTGAGTGGAGAAATAATCCAATTAACTATTTCACTTAAAGACCCTTCGCTAACAACAATTTTTTCTTTACTTATTGATTTAACACCAGCATCAAATACGGATTCTATTTCTTCACGCAAATTTTCTACCCAAATTTTTAGATGTGAATCTATTGATGGTAAAACATCCATTGAATTTAGGCGCTTTTTTGATTTAGTTGTTCGTAGACTATCTAATAGCTCATTCTGTTCGTTTTGTAGCTGTTTTTTTGCTTTACGCAAAGCTGACGCGCTTGATTCTGCTACTGCATTGTCACGCATTTTTATTGGTGATGTAGTTTTTATTTTCGCTTGAGCTTTTTTCTTAGGCTTAGTTCCTTCAGCTTCGCTCTTGACATCTATGGACTCACTCTCTATTGTTGGCGAGTCGCTATAGGTTTCAGAAGAATTAGTCTGCTCAATTTCATTTGGGTCTGATTCAGTTTTTCTCAAAACTGAATCTTTTAGTTGCTTATCTTTGGGTGTTTTTAGATTTTTGAAAAGTTCGCTAACATCTTTTTTATCCTCAACTATTTCTTCACTGTTAGTTTCTTCTATATCAATTGTTTCATCAACTAAATCAATGTCAATATCATCATTCTTTTCGACGCCTAAAGCGTCTTTCATATAAGTTTTTAAAGACTTTGTTTTTTTAGAATGTTCCGTCGATGTAGATTCTTGATCATAAATTTCTTTTTGTTTTTCAATTGCCGGCTCGTTAATACTTTGAATTGAATCTTTACTTATGATATTTACAGAAGAAGTTTCCTTTGTAGGAACTTCTGTTTTATCATCTTTTATTTCATCATCGTTTGTTAATTTTTCTTCTGTATCTACAAATGATTCTATGGGGTTTGATGAATTTAACATTGCTGGTAACTCAATATGAGCTGCAAGTAGTTCATCAACATCTATAGGATTCGCCATTAGTTCACTTGATGCTTTTTCTTCAACGCCTACTAATGCATCAGTAGCTTTTTGAAATGAACCTTTTACAACTTTATAAGAATCAAGTAATTCTTCTCGACCCTTTCGAAGTTCATCTATTTGCTCACTTAAAAGTTCCCTACGACGTAATAAATCTTTAAGTATTTTTTCACGTAATACTGTTGCTTCTTGAAAAATTTCGCGGCCATGCACTCTTGCATTCTCAACTATCATTTCTGCATTTTTATTTGCTTGCTTTTTAGAATTTTCAAAATTTAATCTTATTTCTTTTTCACGCAATTCTTTTTCATCATCAGTCTTAATGCACATTTCGTCATAATTATTATTAGCTTTTTCAGTTAAATTTGCTGCTAATTCCTTTGCATCGACAATCATCTGTTCTGCTGCTTCTTCAGCACCTACTAATATTCGAGCTGTCTGCTCACCCAAGCTCTCTAATAGTTCAGCTTTGGATGCAACATGTTTTAAAGAATTATTTTCTTCTAGTTTTTTAACTTTTTCTATAAGTTTGGTTTCATTGTCATTTAATCGTGTTATTTCGTCAGAAATACGACGCAAAAATGATCGTACTTCGCTTTCTGAAATACCTCTAACTTTGTTTGAAAAGCTACGTTTTTCGATTTCTTCTGGTGTTATTTGAGCCTGTGATGAAAGCGTGAAATTAGTTTCTGACACTTTGATCTCCCCCGTTCAGTTACTTCGGTATAAATAGGATAATTTATACATAATATTGTACTATGAATTGGGACAGGCGCGCACCTGTGGTAGCGGATCGCCACCATTTTTATTCAAAACTTTGAGTGCTTGGTCTATATTTTCAACTTCAAATAATTTCATCTTACCTACCTTGGGCTTTGCATCTTTTGCTTCACCTTTAGGTACGATCATAAATTTAGCACCAGAATTTTTTGCAGCAACAGCCTTTTGTGCTACACCTCCAACAGGATATACTTTTCCATCTATACCAATTTCACCAGTCACGGCATAATCTTTACCACCAGTAAGTTCACCTACTGTTAGTTTATCGATGATAGAAAGAGTGAACGCTAAGCCAGCACTGGGTCCAGAGACGTCACCTTGTTCTATTTCTATGTTTATTGGGTAATCAAATTTTAAAAGACTCGTTGAAAGACCTACGCCTAAAAAACCTACACCAGGTTTCTTTGGATTTTCACCAAGAATAACTTTATATTCTTTGGCATCTGAGATTGAATTAGTTCTAATATACAAAACTATTTCTTCACCAGGCTTATGTTTAGAAAGTATGCTTACAGCATCTTGATCTGTCGAAACATTCGTGCCGTCAATGGCTGTAATAATATTTGTTGCTTTAATATTAAATTTACTCGCAGCGCTATCTTTTTCAACATTAGTAATTAATGCACCTTCACCTGATTTTTTCACATCACAACCAAGTTTTGTTAAAGCAACGACTTTTGCAGAATTTTGACTTGCAGTCATTGCTGCTTGATTCATTGCATTCTCATCATTAGAACTGATATCTCCACGAATTTCTTCCCACTTTATAATTTCTGTATCATCATCGTAATATTTTGCTTTTAAGAACTCAAAAAGTGTTGGACGATTTGTTGTAACTAGAACAGTGAGGAAACGTATTGTTCCGTTAGGATTATATGACTTTGCACCTTGTATATGTATGGTTTTTGAAACAGAATCTGCAGTTCCTGGAGACAAAATTACCTTATCTAGATGATAGTTTTGGCCTACTTGTATAAATACGAACAATAATATTGCTAGAACAGAGAAAAATACCTGTAACTTTGTTACTTTATAAATAGAATCTACTTTTTGGTCTGAAGTTTTCACTATTAGATATTACTAGGTTATACATCAAATGGTGGGTCTACAAGATCTGCGTAAATGACTATACGTTGTGAAGCTGAACCAGGAGGATGACAAGCAAACAATGTCAATCGAAAGCCTGGAGTTTGATCAACTATCCAAATATCTTTAGGGTAGACAATTTCAGTACCGCTAACTTTATAATTAAATATTTTATTGTTATGCGATACAAAAATATCATCACCAACTACTAATTGGTCGACATTTCTAAATGGTTTAGAATGAGTTACACGATGACCTGCAATTACAGTGTTGCCATATCCGCCTGGCTCTGCTGTCCCTGGCCAATGTCCAGGGCCTACATTTAAAACTGTAAGTTCTACACCTTCATACAAATTTTGTATCATACTTAATTTGGGAATTTCTATAGAACCAATTTGAACAACAGGAACTTTGGCATTTGGATCTGCTGGAGAATCTAAAGGTTGCGGCAATGCTGGCAATGTTGAAATAGTTGTTGTAGTGCTAGTCGTAGCTTTTGGTTTTGTAACTTGACCTATTGGATTATCAACTTGGGCATTAGCATTTTCTTTGTTCTTATTTATAATAAAAAAAGCCGACAAACTTAGAGCAACGACAATTAAAGTTATTGATACGTATTTAAACTTTGATTTAAACATGTCATCCCTTACAATTTAATTGCTAGCCATTCTAGTTTTTAAAATCGTATTTCCCTAATATTAACCTTTTTGGTATCTCCTTTTTGAAACAAGAAATACTGAGAATCCAAAGATCATTAACTCAAAGGCAATAATTAAATTGTCTACTGAGTTAGTACCAGTTAAAGATAAAACACCTTTCGCGGATGTTGATCTTTGAGGAGAATTCCCAGCAGTTGAGCCAGTATTTCCATTAGTTGGAGTAGTGATTTGTTGACTAGCTACAGCAACTCTAGCAATACCTACAGGGTCGACAATTATACCGTTAGCGATTCCATCATCATCAAGAGCTCCACCATCAGTTAGTTGATAGTTCAATACTAATACTGGTTCACCACCTACAGTTTGATTCGTCACTGTAGAATCTGGAACAGCTAAGAAGTGTTCTGCTGTTTCTGGACGGTATTTACGAACAGATAGCCCATCAGCTGAATCTGGTACATGTACAATTTTCGTTACATCTACAGTTGCACCTCGTGAACAATTCAACGAGAAGTCTGTTAGCCCAAATGGGTATTCGTAGTTACCATCCGTTGCGACAAAGTTTGATTCGCTAAGAGAAGAAACTGTACCATTTTCTGAACAACCATTAGTTACAAATGTTGCATATACTGCACTGTCAGGAATTTTATATGATGTAACAATTGATTGTAATGAGTCTAAGATCCCATCACCATTACCATCGCCGTTATTAGGTGCAGCATTTTCAACTATATCTGATACACCATCTGAGTCGAAGTCAGCGGATGAACCTACTGAAATGTTTTGTGCAAATTCTGAGGTAGCTCCAAATCCTTGGTTACCAGGAAATGCTGAATCAATAATTGTTACTGTTGCAGATAATGA
>JAGPDB010000010.1 GCA_018057765.1 Acidimicrobiia bacterium | reverse complement strand
GTTTAAAGGACGGGGGTTTCGATACCCCCCACCTCCACCAATTTTTTATTTCGTCACATTACTTTCAGAACTATTCTCAGAATGTTGGGCGTTAGCTGTTCATGGTGCAGTATTGCGCAGTATAAACAGCTAACGCACAGAAAAATATGAATGAATGGTTGTCAAACGTAATAGAATCAAACATGCATAATTTTTTATTAATTTCGAGCACATTAGTTGCATTGCTTGCTCCTTGCTCTTATGTCGTAAGTATAATTCGTGGAACATCCAAACCACATCGAACAACCAGGTTCATATTAACTTTCGTTCATTCACTCAATTTCTTGAGCATTATTGCGGCGCAAGGAAATTTAGGTGCACGGATTTTTGCTGGTATCGATCTCATATTTGCATTAATTGTTTTTATACTTTCTATCCATAGGGGCATGGGAGGTACCTCATTATTTGATTGGAGCTGTCTTGTCGTAGCAATTTGTGGTGTAATAGCTTGGCAACTTACAGGTAATGCATATTTAGGAATTTGGCTATCCATTACGGCGAATTTAGTTGCCTACCTACCTGTTTTCTTAAAAACTTGGCGATTCCCAGATACTGAATCTCACTGGGTATATACATTAAGCATATTGGCTGCTTTACTCGGACTATTGGCATTTCCTATAAGTAATGATTCGATATTTCAAATATATATAATTTCGAATTGTATCGTCACTCTTATATGCATTTACCATAGAAAGTTATTCGCGGTTAGACTGTAATTATGTCGAAAGCAAATAAAAAAGAAGATGCAAACATTGCAAAAGTTATAAATATTACAGACAAAGGAAATTCAACCGTCCAACCAGACACAAAATATCAAATACTTTATGCGGCATTAAAACGATTTTCAGATCACGGTTATGATTCAACCTCATTAAATGATATCGCTAACGACGTAGGAATTAAAAAGCCATCGATCATGTATCACTTTTCTTCAAAAGAACTTTTGTATCGTGAAGTTATTTTGAATGAATTTAAAGGTTGGATCTTTTTGATGAGCGATGCGACTGGAAAAGAAGTTCATGGCTGGGACCAAGTTGAACAACTCTTACGTGCTGCCTTTACTTTTTTCGAACAACATCCATACTTCGTTAAGATCGCTAGAAGAGAAGCATTAGATCCAGATTCGCTTTTCTCGAGTGAACTCGGCACAGCTCTAAAACCATTAATCGATCGTGGTGCTAAATTCTTAGAAAACGAAATGAAACATGGGCGTCTAAAAAAATACGATGCCCGACAGTTGCTTATCACAGGATATGGTGCTGCTTTTTCATATTTGTCCGACTCTTCACTCGTCTCACAAGTTATAGACGGTGACCCTCTAAGCATTAAAGCTCTAGCGACAAGACGCGAACATGTTATCGAAGTATTAAAAGAAGCTATTGCACCTAAAGAATAAAATCAACTGAACCTTCATTTAAATTGAAATAGCATCAATTATGCTTCTAAGTAGTTAATACGAGTTTGTAGGTATTTTTATTTCGGAACGATTGCGGAGCGCTGGAGAAATATCAAATGCCGACAATGGGCCAAAATTAAACGTTAGAAAGCGATGGGATTGTGCGTTTTTCTGTGAAACGTAGTGAGGACCATACCTCGGAAATAGAGCAAACTTTTGTATCAACTAAAGATTGTGCTAAACCTATTTCTTGTACAACATCAAAGTTTAGATCAGTAACAATCCGTGAAGTTTTTTTCGGCCAAGCAATCCACAAAGCGCCTTTAGGTCTAAGTGATCTTGTGAGTATGGTTATTCTTTTTTCTAGTTCAAAATTACGTGTTGCAAAAAAAACTATTATATCAAAACCACCGCGTAACGTTGTAGAAAAATCTATATAGTTAAATTCAGTTGCAAAATGTTCTACAACATCTTGACTAGCACCTATTAAAGCTATCCTTTGATCTTCTCGAAAACCAAGTTTTCGTTCTAGCCCCTGCGCAAAAATATTCCCCACAACAAACAATCTTCTCGAAATTAGTACCCTGTGTCAAATGCAAGAAAAAGAAATTTATTCAATTTGGATTAAAGTATCACATTTAACAACTATTTTACTTTAAGAACTAAAAGATCTAGGCTGTAACTGACATATGTAATAAAAATTAAAGTAAAGGAAAGATAAATGTCAATTAAATTAGGCGACGAAGCGCCGAACTTCACTGCACAATCAACTAAAGGCGAGATAAATTTTCACGAATATATCGATGGATCTTGGGCAGTATTATTCTCACACCCAAAGGACTTTACCCCAGTTTGCACAACAGAACTTGGTACTGTTGCTCAACTTAGCGATGAATTCGAAAAACGGAATGTAAAAGTTCTTGGACTTAGTGTAGATGGTATCGAATCACATAATGATTGGGTTGGCGATATAGAAGATGTATGCCAGACTGAAATGAATTATCCACTACTTGCAGACGAAAATAAAGAAATTGCTAACGCATACGATATGATCCACCCTAATGAATTGGCAACACTAACTGTAAGAAGTGTCTTTATTATTAATCCGGATAAGAAAGTAATGTTAACACTTACATATCCTGCATCAGTTGGTCGAAACTTCGACGAAATTCTTCGAGTTATTGACTCTCTACAAATTGGAGCTAAATATAAAGTTGCTACACCAGCAAACTGGAAATCAGGCGACGACGTAGTAGTAGGATCAGGTCTTAGTGACGAGGAAGCAAACGAGCTTTTCCCAGAAGGATTCAATGCAGTAAAACCATATTTACGTTATGTTGCAGATCCTGCTTCAAAAGTAACTTCTAATTAATAAGTAAAAAATTAATTAAATTTAATATCGACATGCTTTAGGGCATGTCGATTTTTTTATAAATACGCCATTGGATCAGTAGGCGTTCCATTAACTCTCACTTCAAAATGTAAATGTGGTCCAGTAACATTTCCTGACATACCGCTGTAGCCAATAATTTGTCCTTGCGTTACATACGTACCTGCACTAACAGCAAATGAGCTCTGATGTGCATATAGTGTCGATATTCCACCACCGTGGTCAATTACTATCACATTGCCATAACCAGACATTACTGATGCGGAAATCACCGTACCTGCTTTTGCAGCTTTAATTGGAGTTCCTACGCCAGCATTAAAATCTATTCCAGCATGTAATCTCGCATCTCCATAAATAGGATGAGTTCTATAGCCAAATGAAGAATTTATACTACCTGATACAGGGTGGATCATTCTCCCAGGAATGACGGGTGTTGGTGTAATAATTTGATTCTGTTTACGTTTAATTTGAGCAGCCAAAGCATCTGAGTCTGCTTTTATTTGATTTATTTGACTAGTGTAAGATGATTTTTGTGACTTTATTGCATTTACAGCTTTTTGCTCTATTGCTTCTTTTTCTTTTGCATCAGCCTGCGCGTTTGCTAGATCTGCTTTAAGTGGAATAAGTGCTGCCTCTTGTCGATCAGCTTCTTGTTTTGAAGCTTCTGCCCTCATTAAGGCATCAATATGTAAAGCTTTTTCTGCCACTGCCTCATCTGCTTTTATCGCAGAAACTTTTATAGTTTCTATTTTCTGATCGGTGTAACGAAATCTTAAAATTGTTTTTCTTACAACATCTTGGCGTTCGTTTATAGGTACATCTAAAACTGACGGTATAAAATCTGGATCGGAACTTTGAATATATAGATCGATGATTGCTCTGTCTCTTTGATTCTTAGCATCATCACTTTCTTTAATTGAAGTATCATACTTTAATTGTGAATCAGCATATTCTGCTTTCGCTGATTCTTGATCTGCAATCGCTATTGCTCTAGCATTTTGTGCGGCTTTAATTTTAGAATTTAAACTTGCTAATTTTGCATCAGCATCAAGTCGTGCCTGTTTTGCAGTTGCATATTTTAATATCTCAACGGCTTCTGCTTTTGTTGCATATTCAAGATCAGCCGTTAATTTTTGGATACGTGGATCTGTCGCAGATATTATTGTTGTATGTTTTGCTACAGATTTTTCAACAGTACCATATGCAATATATTGTGAACTAATAATCGCACAACAAATAGTTAATGGAACTATATATTTAAAATATTTCCTCATTATCATCCCAACTTTTTTTCTCGATGTATTCTCGTCACTAAACAAGAAAAAGTAAAGAGCCGGAAGAAAAGTATTTAAGGTATTATGGAGACCTTACACGCATTAAGCGAAATAATTGATTGATATCAAGTCTTAAATGCTATTTTTAAGTAGTTATAATCATGAAATGAACATCTACAGTTTCACGTATTGAAGCAAGCACAGAGAACTAAGTAATGCTAAGTATGATCTTAAACATCAAGATAGCGTTTTAGTCCCAGATAACTAGATACGAATCCAACAGCGATACCAGCGAATAGCACCAACAAAATTGTTAGTAGAAGATCACTACTAGTCACAAAGAAACCGCGAAAACCTTTTCCTGAAAATGTATCATCAAGGATTACTGTTTTAAAAATAAATGCACTAATAGAAGCAAAGATACCACCAAATAAACCTTGTACAGCACCTTCAGCCATAAATGGAACCTGGACAAACCAGTTAGATGCGCCAACTAGCTTCATGATTTCGATTTCCCTACGACGAGCGAACACCGCCAGACGAACCGTGTTAAAGACTAATACGCAACTAGCCACTAAAAGTATAAGAGCAAAAACGGATAGGGTTTGATTAATTAAATTAGCCCGACGTATTTCATCTTTAAAATCGGCCTTCGTGACATTCTCAACTCCAGGTATAGCACTATATTTTGCGACTAGTGAATCTAGTAATTTTGGATCTTTTGGAGCAATAATAAAACTCACTGGCAACACATCTTTATCTACAGACTTTAATGTATCCTTTTCATCTTTAAATTCACGTTTGAAAAATTCCCAAGCTTGATCTTTAGTTATAAATTCATAATTAACAACCAGATTTTTTTTCTTATCCGTTTCAATTTGGTCTTTGACTGTTTTTATCTGCGTTTCATCAGCCTTAGAGACTAAAAACACTTCATATTGTACAGATTTTTCTACATTCTTTGTACCAGCACTATTCCAGAAGAATACAAGCATGGCAACACCCACAAGTGAGAGTGTCACAAATATTGTCAAAATTGCTGCAATAGTCATAGAAACATTTCGCCATAGCGAGATACCAGTTTCTCTTAAGAAATAAAACATTCTAGAAAGCATTATTCAGCACCCTCTTCCAGTGCAGATCCATAAACACCACGTGCTTGATCTCTAACTAAATTTCCATGATCAAGCTCAATAACACGTTTTCGCATCTCATTAACTATTCGAACATCATGTGTCGCCATTACTACTGTTGTACCAGTTTTATTAATTCTATCAAGCAAACGCATAATTCCAACAGTAGTTGCTGGATCTAAATTTCCGGTTGGCTCATCGGCTAAAAGGATTAATGGTCGATTAACGAATGCTCGTGCAATCGAAACACGTTGTTGTTCTCCACCAGATAGTTCATCAGGAAAACGATTTTGTTTTTCAGCCAAACCTACAAGTTCAAGTATTTGAGGAACTTGTGCACGAATAATATCTCGCGGCCTACCAATAACCTCTTGTGCGAAAGCAACATTTTCATAAACAGTTCGTTGAGGTAATAATTTAAAGTCTTGAAAAATACATCCTATGTTTCTACGAAGTTGAGGAACTTTCCATTGAGACAATCTTCCAATATCACGGCCTGCGACATGGACACGACCTTGGCTAGCTATTTCTTCTCTTAGTAATAATCGCAAAAAAGATGATTTACCAGAACCAGAAGGACCAACTAAAAAGACAAACTCTCCTTTTTGGATCTCTAAATTTATTTCTCTTAAAGCTACAACATTTTGGCCATAGTATTTAGTTACGTTTTCAAATCGAATCATGCGACATTAGGTTATCAAAATTTTGACCTTAAAATTACATCTTTGGCCATTTAATGTATTATTTGCAAAAATAATGGTTAATATTACGATTGTGTACGTCTGTACTGTAGATACGCTGAAATAAATTGATCTATATCGCCATCTAGGACATTAATAATATTTCCAGTCTCACAGATTGATTTTTCTTGATTATCAATTACTTGTGAACGTTCATCACGTACGAGCTGGTATGGTGCTAGTACGTAACTACGTATTTGGCTTCCCCATCCAACTTCCATTTTAGTTCCTGCTAGTTTAGCTACTTCTTCTAGTCTTTCAATACGTTGTTTTTCAGCTAATTTAGCGCTCAATATTTGCATTGCTCTAGCTTTATTTTGGATCTGGCTTCTCTGGTTTTGACACTGGACAACTATCCCTGATGGTATGTGTGTCAATCGAACTGCAGAATCGGTTTTGTTTACATGTTGTCCACCAGCACCCGAAGAACGATATGTATCAACACGCAATTCTGATTCATCGATCTCTATAACTTGTGACTCTTCTAGTGCCGGCACAATTTCCATTGAAGCGAATGATGTATGTCTTCTTGATTGAGAATCAAATGGAGATATTCTCACCAAACGGTGGACACCTGATTCTCCGCTTAACATGCCATATGCATATTTACCTTTTATTGTAAAGGATATTGAAGAAATACCAACTTCTTCTCCCTGGGATAGATCATCGATACTAAGTTCAAAACCTTTTCGTTCACACCAACGCGAATACATTCGGAACAGCATATCTGCCCAATCACAGGCTTCAGTTCCTCCAGCTCCTGAATTTATTGAACATATTGCATCACGTTCGTCATTTTCACCTATGAATAGCGACCTTAATTCAACTGAATCCAATTGCTTCGCTAGTTCAGTTATGTTTATATCAATTTCAGGTTCCAAAGAGTCATCTTTTGCTTCACGCATCATTTCATGTAAAGTAGCAATATCGCTCAATTTACTTTCTAAGTTTTTGACTAGTTCAATATCATCATTAAAACCAGCTAATTGAGAATTAACTTTTTTCGCATTTTCAGGGTCATCCCACAATTTTGAATCAGACGCAATTATATTTAATTCTTTTACTTCTTCTAATGCAAGATCAATTTTTAAATAAAAATTTGCTTCATTAACACGGCGACGTAAATCAGATATCTGGTTAGTGAAATCTCTCATTATATAAATATATCCAAATATACAGTTGTATTATCTACCATGACAAAGTTTATATTTTTTACCAGACCCACAAAAACAAAGTTCGTTTCTACCTGGGACTTTTTCAACTTTTACAGGTGTTGGTATACTTCTTTCCTGGTTTGCTTGACCTTGATTTATGGATCCACTTTGAGCAGCAGCCAATGCAGGATCAAGACTTAAATTAGCATATGCATCAGATCCTTGAACAGGGTTTTCTGGAGCGCTATATGAAAGCTCTTGCTCTTTTCGGCGACCTTCATCTTTAGAAACTACATTTAACTTCATAACAAATCTCACAAAGTCAGATTTTATACTCTCCATCATGACACCGAACATTTCGAAACCTTCGCGTTGCCATTCTGTAAGTGGGTCACGCTGACCCATAGCACGAAGGTTGATACCTTCACGTAAGTAATCCATCTCATATAAATGTTCGCGCCAATGCTGATCAATAACATCTAGCATAACCTTACGTTCAATATTTCTTAAAGTATCAAAACCTATTTGGCTTTCTTTTTGTTTATATTGCTCTAAAGCATCATTGACAATACTTTCAACTAATTCTTTGATGCTTCTTAATTGAAGTATTGCTTCATGGGAAAGTGTAACTGGATAATATGTCGCACATTCTTTTAACAACCCGTCGATTTCCCATGTTTCGCTATATTCAGATTCACAATAGCTACTGGCGATGCTAGAAACAACCTCTTCAATAATCTCATAAGCTTGATCACTTAAATCTTCACCATCAATTATTTGTTGACGACGACGATAAATGATTTTTCGCTGTTCATTCATTACCTCATCGTATTTCAAAACATCTTTTCGTATTTCAAAGTTACGTGATTCAACTGTTGTTTGAGCGCGCTCTATTGCTTTTGAAACCATTTTTGCTTCAAGTGGCACATCTTCGGGAAATGCTTTATCCATTACCCAGTTCATAGCACCATTATTAAACAAACGCATAAGATCATCTTCAAGCGAAAGATAAAAACGAGAAACACCAGGGTCACCTTGACGTCCAGAACGACCGCGTAACTGGTCATCTATTCGTCGTGATTCATGTCTTTCTGTACCAAGTACATATAAACCACCAAGTTCACGCACTTGATCACCTTCAGACTTACATTGCTGATCATAGGTTTCTTCTAAAGCTACAAGTTCTGATTTAACACCATCATCTTCAAGATCTTTGCCTTCAGCTAACAATTGTTGTAAGGCTAATCCTTCAGGATTACCCCCAAGCAAAATGTCAACACCACGACCAGCCATATTTGTAGCAACAGTAATTGAACCAACTCGTCCAGCTTGTGCAATTATTGGGCCTTCTTGTGTATGCTCTTTAGCATTCAATACACTATGTTTGACACCTATTTTGTCCAACATTCTAGAAAGTCGCTCAGATTTTTCTACAGATACCGTACCGACTAATACTGGTTGACCACGTTTATGACATTCAAGTAAATCATTAACTACAGCATTAAATTTCCCTGCTTCAGTTTTATATATATAATCGGCATGATCAGCTCGTGCTTTAGGTTTATGAGTTGGGACAGAAACAACATTGAGTCCATAAGTGTGCATGAACTCACCGGCTTCGCTGACACCAGTACCAGTCATACCTGAAATCTTCTCGTAAAGTTTGAAATAGTTTTGTAATGTCACTGTTGCTAGTGTCTGATTTTCTTCTTGAATAGAAACATTTTCTTTTGCTTCGACAGCTTGGTGTACACCATCGCTCCATCTGCGACCCTCTAGAATACGGCCGGTAAATTCATCAACAATTTTAATTTCACCATCGGCAACGATATAGTCGACACCTTTTTTATATAATTCTTTTGCTTTAATAGCAGTAGTCATTTGATGTACAAAATTTTGGTTTACATGTTCATATAAATTATCAATACCAAGAGCAGCTTCAACCCGACTGATACCCTCATCAGTTGGTGAGACTAAAAATTTTGCTTCGTCGACTTCATAATCACGATCTATAACTAAGGCTTTAATTATTTTTGCAAACTGCGCATAGAGTTCATTTGATTCATTAGATGGTCCAGAAATTATCAGAGGAGTTCTGGATTCATCAATTAAAATTGAGTCAACTTCGTCGACAATACAGAAAAAGTGTCCTCGTTGGGCTTGGTCATTTTTAGTAATTGCCATATTGTCACGAAGATAATCAAAACCAAATTCATTATTAGTTCCATATGTGATATCACATGCATAAGCATTGCGCTTTTCTTCTGGATCATCAATATCGGGCAAAACCATGCCTACGCTTAATCCCAAAAATTTGTGAACTTGACCCATCCACATACCATCACGTTTAGCTAAGTAATCGTTGACAGTAACAATATGGACACCTTTACCAGCAAGTGCATTTAAGTATGCTGCCAATGTTGAAACTAAAGTTTTACCTTCACCAGTTTTCATTTCGGCAACCCAACCGTAATGAAGTGCAACACCACCCATTATCTGTACATCATAATGACGCTGACCCAAAACACGCTTTGCGGCTTCTCGTACCGTTGCAAATGCTTCGGGTAAAATATCGTCGAGGGTTTCACCTTTAGCTAGTCGTTCACGAAATAATATTGTCTGGTTTGCTAATTCAAGATCACTTTTTGCAATCATTGAATCTTCGAAATACGCTACAGCAGGAACTACAGCCTCGAGTTTTTTTACTTTTTTGCCTTCACCGACACTTAATACTTTTTTTAGAATTGCCACGCATAAAGGTTACACGCTATTAATTAGAAATTGAGTATTTTCTGAAGCAATAATTAAGCCTAGCTAGGTTCAATGATACCCAGATGTCCGTCTTTTCGGCGATATAGTACATTTAGTTTTTCACTATCTATACTTTGGAAGACAAAGAAGTCATGACCTAATAAATCCATTTGCAAACTTGCTTCCCCAACTTCCATAGGTTTAAATTCAAGTTTCTTTACTTTTATGACTTTTGCATCTTCCTCAACTTGATCAGTAGCAAATATTCTCGCTGCAAGATCGTCATCATTCACCAAAGCATTGGTCTTTAGGTCCCTTTTTCGAGGATGATATCTTTTTACTCTTCTGTCTTTTAGTTTTGCTGCTTGTGATTCAACTTTATCAATAACTCTATCTAAAGCATCACCAATCTCCGTTGATTCTGCATGAGCTTTTAATACATTACGCTTGCAGTGAACAGTAACTTCACAAACAAAACGTTGAGTAGCTTTCTTTGCTGGCTGTTCAATGAAATCAACCTCTAACTTATGAGCATCATGTACGAATCGAGTTATTTTCTCTAGTTTCGTAATCGCAATATTTTTTATTTCTTCTGAAACTGACGTATGTTTTTCATGAATAGTGATGTCCACATTTTCTCCTTGTTGTTTTTACAATTATAACTAATGTTAGTACTTATAAAACAACTGTCCACCCTAAAAATGATTCCGCGACATCACTTGAATCTGCTTTTATACTGCTAGTTCTTAACTTTTGTTTACAAGATAGTGCACTATGGTGATACCTAGAATCGTCATCAGCTTGTTCGAATAAGGTACTGATAGCTGTCTCAACAGCTATCATGTAAACTTCTTGTTCAGTAAATTCACTCTGTACTATTTCATTTTTGTTCATGGCTACCCCAGTACATTTTGTTGAGAATATTTTTAATTTTCATCATATTTATTAATCGGTATTTTAGACAAACTACTTAAATAGGATATATTTTCTCTGTTGTGATATAACTATTCTTTCGTTTAATGCGCAAATAGATATATAAAATTAATCAATTTTTAATTTTATATTAAAAATATCCATTAATAATGTTGCAAATGTCGAAAGGCAATAGTCACAGCATCAACTCGATTTGCACCCTTTTCTTTTAGTGCTTGAGCGCACCTATTTAGTGAAGTTCTAGTTGTAGCAATATCATCTATGATTAATATTTTTTTATTATATATATTTTTTTTACACATATATCTAGGCAGTTTTCGCCTCATGTCACCGCTACTATGGACTTGATCAATATCATGTACAGGTATTAATAAATTTTTATACGTCAGCATTAAATTCTTTGAAAATGTTCTTCCCAAATATTCTCCATGGTCAAAACCACGCTTAGTGATGTGATGTTTCGATGTTGGAACATTTGTGATGAAATCGACATTATCTAAGTCAGTCAATTGTATTGCTATTTTTTTTATAAACTTATTATAAATGGAAAATTCTTGTCTATATTTAGCATTCCATAATAGGTATTTAACATCATTGTAATCTAAAAACCATGTATGTGTATCTAAGTAAGAATTTTTTAAATTCAGTGTCGATTTATTAATAGATATATTCAATGAAGACATGCCAATAATTTAATATCAACATGTGACAAATATATTACTAATATCGATAGTGATCAGGTTTAAAAGGACCGGATTTACTAATCCCTAGATATTCCGCTTGCTCATTACTCAATTCAGTTAAGCGAACGCCTAATTTGTCAAGGTGTAACCTAGCAACATGCTCGTCTAGCTCTTTGCTTAAAGTGTGAACACCAATTTCATATTTATCTTCATTTTTATATAAATCTATTTGTGCAAGAACTTGATTTGCAAAACTACACGACATCACAAAACTTGGATGTCCAGTAGCACAGCCCAAATTCAGCAAACGTCCTTGAGCGAGAACAATAACATTGTGGCCATCAGGAAATTCATATTGATCCACTTGTGGTTTAATATTCTTCTCTTTGATATCTTCATTAGCAATTAGACCAGCCATGTCTATTTCATTATCAAAGTGGCCTATATTTCCTACAATGGCATTATTCTTCATTTTAAACATATGGTTTTCATTAATAATTGAAGTATTGCCTGTAGCTGTAATGAAAATATCAGCATCTGTTAAGACATCTTCGAGTAAAACAACTTCATAACCTTCCATTGCTGCTTGTAATGCACATATTGGGTCGATCTCAGTAATTACAACACGAGTACCTTGTCCTCTTAAGGCCTGCGCACAACCTTTTCCTACATCACCATAGCCACAAATTACAGCCAATTTACCAGCCAACATTACATCAGTAGCACGACATATCCCATCAATCAATGAATGACGACAACCATATAAATTATCAAATTTTGATTTAGTCACAGAGTCATTAACATTTATAGCAGGAAACATCAATTCTTTGCTATCATGCATTTGATAAAGTCGATGCACACCCGTAGTGGTTTCTTCGCTAACTCCTTTAATAGTTGAAGCACAACGTGTATAAAAAGTTGGGTCTTGCTCTAATGATTTAGAAATAGTTTGTAATATCAATTTGTATTCGTGGTTATCAGAATCTTTTGGTGCAGGAACAGATCCATCCTTTTCAAACTTTGCACCTTTATGAACTAATAGAGTCGCATCTCCACCATCATCAAGAATCATTGTTGGCCCATCATAGTCGGGACCAAAATTCAACATACTTTGTGTGCATTCCCAATATTGTTCTAAAGTCTCATTCTTCCATGCAAAAACCGGCGCACCTTGTGGTTTCTCCACTGATCCACTACGACCTACAACAATAGCTGCAGCTGCATGGTCTTGTGTAGAAAAAATATTGCAACTCGCCCACCGAACTTGTGCGCCAAGATCGATAAGAGTTTCTATTAACACAGCTGTTTGTATTGTCATATGCAATGAACCTGCAACCCTTGCACCTTTAAGGGGCTGACTTGGACCATATTCTTCACGTAATGCCATTAGTCCTGGCATTTCGATTTCTGCCAACTCTATTTCTTTACGACCAAAATCGGCTAAAGATAAATCTGCAACTTTATAATCATTTTCCATTAATATTTCATTCATATTTCTCATTTCAGATCTTTTTAAACTCAACGCTAATTTAAGCGAATTGCAGGATTAATACCTTATCTTTTTATATTACATTGCGCCCAATGAAACATAGCTATTCCAGCCGCAACAGATGAATTAAGAGACCTTGTTGAACCATACATAGTTATCTCGTAAATAACATCACATAGTTTTACTGCCTCATCAGTTAAACCAACGCCTTCATTTCCCATTAACAACATGGCGTTAGACGGTAGATCAACATCTTCAATGGGAACTGAACCTTCGATACAATCAATACCTATCATTACTAAATCATTCTCATCACAATAATCTCTTAAATCTTGAACAGTTTCATGATGATGCATTGTGATATATCTATATGTTGCCATAGCCCCACGGCGATTGAACCTTTTTTCACCAACAATATGAAAACCCGAAACGTTATAGGCATTCGCTGAACGCGTTATTGTTCCAAGATTAATATCTTTTTCCCAGTTTTCCACTGCTACATGTAATGCTTGGCGATTAGCTTCTAAATCCTCAATTATATATTCGAGTTTCATTGTTTTATATTTATCGACTACATTGCGTGGGTCCCCATCGCGCTTTAAGAAAATATCATAACGTGATGGATCATCAAACTCCGAATATGAATCACCGGTAGCGTCTGGATCTTTTGTCATCTTTCACTTTCTTTAATCCCTATTTTGATGTGTATAAATTAGTTGAAAATACTAAACCTTAACAGGAAATTAAGCTAGAGCATTTTTTAATTGCCAAATAATGTCGACAGGTCCAGGATCAACACCAGCGTCGAAAGCCATATATACTGAAGTAAAAGATGCTACATAGAAGGTATCACAGAGCTGGGCAAATTTATTATCACCTTGTGCTCTAAATTCTAAAACATCCACGAGTGTCTCTCGAATAAGGTCTCTAGTTATTTCAAAACGACGAATAGTTTGCGGGTGTTCATAGTCATTGCGTAATTCAACAAGTGTCAAAAGTTGCCTTGTGACATCTCCATGCTGACCATACCCAACAATTTCATTATGACAAAGTTCTGGATAATAGTGATTATATGCAGGCGATTTAGCAATCTCGTTAACTTCACATTTAAAACGATATGCAGCAACAGCACCTAGTGCATCTCCACCATAAAAAATAGGAATAGTTGAACCGATTTTCTTTGCTAAATCAGTTGCAACATTAGACGAGTTATAGTCTTGACATTCTTGTTTTCGTTTTTCTAATTGAGATACAGCCTGATGGCATTTTTCTATTCCACCATTATAAATACCTAATTTATCTAAAGCAGTAAAGATTGGTGAAGACATAGCCCCTAAAGCAGCACGAGGTTGTAGATTCTGTTGAGTTGGGTAATATACTATTGAAGCAGATTGCTGTGCATATTCCTTTAATTTACCGCCTGAACTTACACAAATTATTTGTGCACCACATTCGCGCGCCTGTAAAAATGCAGATAAAGTTTCTTCTGTATCGCCAGAATAACTAGCAGCTATAACTAAAGTTGATTCATCAACAAATGCTGGTAACTCATAGTGCTTAGATACAATTACTGGAATTGAACATTCATCACTAACAACACTTTGTACAACATCGCCAGAAACACCTGAACCACCAAGCCCTAATACGATTATATTTTTTATTTTTGATGAATCAATTGGTGAAACATCAACTTTATCAGCTGAAGCTAATGCAGTAATAAACTGCTCTGGAAGACCTTTTACCATCCCAAAATAATCAATTGAATCTATAATTTGTTGTTCAGTCATTTTTTCCTTTACCCTAATCTTATTGGCTGTTTTAATTTACTTTCCGGTAGTACGGATAGTGTTCCTTTTCAAAATTTCTATTTCATTATTATTAATATCTATAGATTCTTCTTCTAACAATATAGGTATCGAATCTTTTATTTCGTAATATCTATTAATTCTAATATTAGCCAGAATCGGACTATTTATATCGTCGATATAGGAATATATTAATGGCTGTTTATCAATTGGACATACAATTATATCTAGTAAAGTATCTTCTAATTTATTTGAAGTAAGCAATTTCGGGTCGCTCACTGTTCGCCTCGTATAATCTCTAAAATCTCACGTGTTTTTGTTCGACAAAGTTCGTCACTATGCGCTTCTACATTTAGCCGCACAAGAGGTTCAGTATTGCTCGGACGAATATTTGCCCACCAATTTCCATCGTTAATCGTTAGCCCATCTAAATTATCGATTTCGTTTTTAGAAAAATATTTAGTAACCTTCTCGATACTTTTTGGCACAGATTTTACAACAGAATTTATCTCGCCACTTTGAAAATATGGTTCAAATTCTTTACGCAATTCAGAAAGTTTTTTTTCCGATTCAGCAAGTAATTCAAGGACCATAAGTGCTGCTATCAATCCTGAGTCTGCATAATAATTATCGCGGAAATAGTAATGTCCGCTATGCTCGCCACCAAATATTGCGCCAGTATCAGCCATGACTTGTTTTATAAAACTATGACCCACACGTGTACGATGAGCAATACCGCCGGACTTTTCTATTAGCTCTGGGACAGCTTTTGAACAAATGAGATTATAAACAATTGTTTCTCCTGGAAATTTCTTTAGTAATGACTGTGCAACCATTGCAACAGTCAAATAGCCGCCCATAGTTTGACCCATGTCGTCGACAAGAAATACTCTATCTGCATCACCATCAAAAGCTAAACCAATATCAGAACTGGTTTCGACAACTCTGTTTTGAAGGTCTTTTAAATTCTCTGCTTGCAAAGGGTCGGCTGGATGATTCGGGAAAGAACCATCTAATTCACCATACATTATCTCAATTTTGCAATTAAGTTTGTCGAAAACTTTCGGAACAACGTAGCCACCCATACCATTTGCAGTGTCAGCAATAATTTTTAAGTTTTCTATTGTTTTTGGATTAATAAATGATAAACAATGGTCTCTAAATTCATTAGCTAAATCGATTTCTTTTAGTTCACCAGGGATTTCATGACGTACCAAAATACCTGATTCAACAGCGGCTTTAATTTGAGATAGCCCCGAGTCTTCACCAATTGGAGCTGCCATTTGTCTGCACATTTTTAAGCCGTTATATTGAGCAGGGTTATGCGATGCTGTGACCATGACACCTGGCATATTTAAATGTCCACTAGCAAAATAAAGCATGTCTGTTGAAGCAAGACCAATGTCAAATACTTCTGCCCCAGCCATAATGGCGCCTTCACAAAATGCTTTTGCTAATACAGGAGATGAATTTCTCATATCTCGACCAATAACAATAGATTCCGCATTTAGATATTGAACAAATGCATTTCCAGCAAGTCTTGCAATATCATCATCCCATTCCCCTGGAAATAGACCTCTAACATCATATGCCTTAAATACTTTTTTTACACTGTCTTTTATATCTACTTCAGATTTCATTACAATCAGTCTAATTGGCCTTAAACGAACGATGGCAATTGAAGAAAAATGGTTATTTGAATGCTTTTTTTATAAAAATTAAAGGTTTCTTTGTTTTAATCAAAACTAGTAAAAATACTGCTAGGAAGAATAAGAAAATTGATATCCATTCAATAGCATCTCGCTCTATTTGAATTTTTACATGTTTAGAGGTTGGAACCACAACCATAAAGTTTGGACTTGCACGATATATTTCTTTTGCACCACTAACCTGAAATGTTGGGTAATAAGATACTTTCACTAGAACTGGTTTACCAATTTGATCAACATCAAAACTTATTGAATCATTTTTCAATTGAACTTTTGATACTTTTACTTTACTAACTGTTTTTTGCTCTTTTGCAGATAATACATCCTTTAAAGCATCATCAGCTGTCATTTTTTTAAAGTTTGATGGTCCATGATCTAAGAATACAGGGTATTTGGTATAGGAATTCCACCAATCATATAACCACCTATTACCACTTTGAACCCAGTCGGACTTATCAGATTTATCAGAAACAATTATTGGATCAATAGCTAATGGTTCAACAACCGAAGAACCAACTACCTCATAAATTTTCCAACCATTAGGTACAGAATAAATAGGATCAGGTAATGGTAATTTATTTTGCTTATAATAATCGAGTGTTTGTTGGTCTATGGCATCTGGCATATCTGGGACTTCTGCAACCAGTTTCAAATTTTTGTTTGTTTTAGCTAACTCTTTAGTATCTTCGCTATAAGCCATATAGTATCTCACGCCCATAAGCTTCATATGATCAATACCACGATCAAAATCAGCAATATTGCCATAATACTGATCGATACAATTAGGGTCTACAAGGCTAAGATCTTTATTCTTTTCGCATTTGGGCCAGGCCATTGGATTAGAAGATTGCTTTGAAACTTCAGCAACATTTAGAAAATGATATGCAGTAGTACCACTGGCCTCAAAGTATAAACCTTCCATTGAAGAAATACGGTGGTTTGTATAATACGGTAACAACATTAAAGCCAGAGTTGTCCCATAACCGCTCTGTGTTGTTTCCCAAAGTGCGCGACCTGGTTCTAATTTAGCCATGGTGTCCATTAAAGCTTTGAATTCTTTATAGTCAGGAAGATTTTCGTATCCGTTAAAATTATATTTTGACCAATCAACACCTGCACCGCGCTTATCTTGAATTGCTCGGTGATCTACTCCATCGGGACCAATACTTTTTGAACCAAATCCTACAATGTAGACAAGTGTCATGGCTATTATGAAGATTAAAATTACGATCTGATAAATTCCTGACAATTTGAACATTATTTTAGTTCTAGTTTTACGCCCAAAATAAGATAATAGTTCTGCAGGTACCCTAATTAATTCTCCGATACCTACAGCTGCAACGAAATAAATACATAAATACCAAAATGGTAAGAATCTTAAGTTCCAGGCGTGACCTTCTGGCCATAGAGCAAAAACCGTTGCCATCATGAGTGAGGTCAAAATTAATGGGATTATATGCTTTCTTAATAATGTTGCACTTAAGATAAAGCCAATGGCAACTGGTATAAATACTGCTATAAACATATAACGCGGAGTTATATAAAGTTCAAAAAGTTCGTTAACTTTTGTCGCTGGATCGTTAGTAACTTTCGTATATCTCATATTTGAAGTATAAGAAAACCTAGCCAATAAAGGTAAAAACCAAATACTAGAAAGTAATAATCCTAAAACAAGAGGATACCCATCCTTGATTATTTCTTTAGCACCTTTTCGTCTTTTGTAACCATAAATAAAAACTACAAGCAAAATAAATGATGATAGAAAAACTAGATACACAAGCCAGTCAGTCTTATGATCAAAAAAGTAGCGACCTATTGCTCCAATAGACATGGTAATAATACCTATCCATAACAAGAGCATATATCCAAATACCTTTTTGAAACCCTTTGTAGAAATATAATATGATCCCCAAAATACTATTGCTGCCAGACCAACAAATATCGCCACAACTAAATGGCTCATTATAGTAAGAGCTAAAAGTACCGCAGTAGTAACTCGGTATTTTCCATCTCTTATCATTGTATAAAATGCTGCTAAGAAAAACAATGCAAAACAAAGCGATATCGAAAAGGAGAATTCGCCAGCCATAGTTGAGACTAATGGACCACCCATGATTCTTTGATTACCAACCGCACCTTTGATGTCTAACAATGAATTAACCGATGGACTAGAACTCCTTGGATCGCCTTGAAAAAACAAAAAAATCATCGCAGCAAAAGCCATCAACATAGGTATTGGACGGTAAGCTTTTATGGCACGCCCCAAGACATATGCAGCTAAAGGCAAAATAACAGAACCAGATACAGCAACAATTTTAAATGCAACATTATATGGAAAGATAATATCCAGGATTGCAATCATCACAGCAGGAACAGGAAAATAATATTGCCCAACCGGGAATCCTGCGTAATAGTCCATAGACCAACCGAAGATTCTTCCAGCTGGAAGTAATATGTCGCGCATATAAGCAGGCCACCACACATGGGCACCCATATCTCCACCGGTGGGCGTACTGTCATGTAAAATTAAATTTGGATGTACAGCTACTAATACTGTGACAACGCATCCAAATACACCAAAAGCTGTTATCGATTGAAGCGCAAAAGCAATCGGGTTAGTATCTAATAAATTAGCTTTTCTTTTATAAAAAAGAATAGGTCGACTAAATATTTTATTAAAACTATTTTTGAAATCTTGTTTGTAATTTTGTTTGATATCTTGTTTGGTTTTGGCCACTCACCATTTTACAGAATTATAGCCACGTAAAACGACAAAGCCAATAAAATTCTATAATTAGAATGAATTATATTTTAAGATTCGAGATCTTTCGCAAAAACCAATACTTCGCTTAAGTCAATATCTACATCTTGACTTTCCCATTTTTGTGTCTCACAACGTCCACATCTACGAAATGCAACATCTTTTTCACCTAAATGCATGTTTATTTCTACGTATGTATCGCTTTTACAGTTTGGACAGCGCATAATTTTCTCCTATGGTCAATATGGAACTTATATACGAATAATCGTCATTTATCAGAAAAACCTTTAGCTTTGACGAAGAAATATAAAAAATATGATTAATTATCAAATTTATGTAATTACTAAGAAAATTGCAGCTGTTAAGTTGAACCCTATATGTAACGCTATTGAAGCATCGATCCTGCCTCTATAAACGGTTAATGCACTAGAGAATATACCTATAATCATTAATGAGGAAAATCCGTAGAATGCATTTTTATCCGATAAATGTATCGAAGCGAACAGTATCCCGCATATAAGAATTGAAAGAATAGGCTTATAACGTCTTAATATGCCACGAAGAAATACTCCTCGAAAGCATAGCTCCTCTGTAAAAGGAACTATTAAGGCAACGAATAAAAAATAAAGGAATAAAATAGCCCCTTTTGCAGAAACTAGGCCAACTGCTACATCTTGATTTTTAAGATTATCTTTTAATAATGATATTGGCAAGGACAATATGAGACTTAATAATTGCAATCCTATTCCAACTGGAATAAACCACCACGCACTTTTCGTAAAATGTAATCCAAAATCATCTCTTATATTTTTAGATCCACGGATCTTTGATACAAGAAAGACCCATATGTATAGACCTATACAATTTGCCGCAATAATTGCTATAATAAATCCGGGTTTGGCAATTAAATCGTTTATCTTATTTGATACTTCCGATGAACTTAAATCATTATTTACACCATTTTCCTTTGAAGAATTCAAAGCAACAATTAAACCCGCTATAGCAACAAGTGGAAGCGAGGCAAGCAAATAGGTCAAAATTGCGCCTACTCCAGCTAGTGTGCCAAATCGAGGAATCTTTGATTCGCTTTTATCTGATAACTGAGTATTATCATGACTTATATTTTCCATATATGAAATATTATTCGATCTAAATGGTTTTATATTCAAAGTATGAAAAAAATAGTTAGCGAATAGACACTTATTCTTATTCTATTTTACATAAAAGTCTTTAAACTCGAGCCAAGCGCGCGACTAACGCCTAAAATGACTCTAAGACAAATTCAAAAAGGAACCGATGTCAAACAACCCACCTACACCCCAAAAGCCTACTAAACCTTCTAACGAGAAACAAAAGAGTTCTAAACTACCCAAACCACCAACAAGCAAGAAACCTTCTTTATGGGCTTGGGTGGCCATTGCTACATTTGCAATAATCCTTATCTCAACATCTAGCTCTCTTTTAAATAGCAAAGATATAAAATCTATAAAATATTCTGGTTCAAAGGAAAGCTTTAAAACTCTTGTTAAAAATGGAAAGATAAAATCTGCGATATATGAGCCTGCATCAGGAAATATCGAGGGTGATTTAAAAACTAAAATTGATAAATACACTAAATATAAAACCGACGGTCCACTTCAAGATATTTCTGAAAGAGATCTAAAGCTAATTGAAGATGCAAAAGTTAAATTTAGTTATAAGAAAGTGAGTTCAAATTTCTTAGCTGATTGGATGCCTTTTATTATCATGTCAGCAATCCTAATTGGATTATTCTTATTTGTTTCTAAACGAGCAGGTGGCCAAATGGGCTCGGTTATGAACGTTGGACGTTCTAAAGCAAAAATATATAACAGCGAAAATCCAAAAACAACATTTAAGGATGTTGCTGGATACGGTCCCGTTAAACAAGAAATTAGTGAAGTTGTTGACTTCTTAAAAAATCCGTCAAAGTTCAAAGATATTGGTGCTCGAATACCTAGAGGTGTTCTATTAGTAGGGCCTCCAGGTACAGGTAAAACTCTTATTGCCAGAGCTGTTGCTGGTGAAGCTGGTGTACCGTTTATTTCTGTTACTGGTTCTGATTTTATGGAAATGTTTGTTGGTGTAGGTGCAGCTAGAGTTCGCGATCTTTTTGAAATGGCACGAAAAAGTGCGCCTGCAATAATTTTCGTAGACGAGATTGATTCTATAGGTAGAAAACGAGGCGCAGGTGTTGGTGGTGGACACGATGAGCGTGAACAAACATTGAATCAGATGCTCGCTGAAATGGATGGATTCGAAACTAGCGAAGGCATTGTGATGATGGCTGCTACTAACCGTCCAGACATTCTTGATGCTGCACTTTTGCGTCCAGGACGTTTTGATAGACAAATAGTTGTCCCTCTTCCAACACAAGATGAACGCTTAGAAATACTAAAAGTACATTTTATTGGAAAGAAGATTGCTGACGATGTAAATATTGATACATTATCAAGAGCAACACCTGGAATGAGTGGTGCAGATCTTTCAAACTTAGTTAATGAAGCAGCTTTACATGCTGTTAGACGTGGACAGAATGAAGTTCATTACCAAGATTTCAATTCAGCTATTGATAGAGTTCTAATGGGTCTTCGTAGACCTTCGGTTTTAATGAATGAGCATGAAAAGAAATTGACTGCATATCACGAAGGTGGACATGCAATGCTTGCATATCTTTCAAAAAATGCTGACCCAGTTCATAAAGTAACAATACTTCCTACTGGTATGGCTTTAGGTATGACCCAACAATTACCTCTAGAGGAAAGATATTCATATAACAAAAACTATCTGCTTGACCAATTAATGGTTATGTTAGCTGGACGTGGTGCTGAACTAACTGTATTTGATAATCAATCCACTGGTGCTTCAAATGATTTAGAAAGAGCTACTGATATTGCACAATCCATGGTAAAAGAATGGGGTATGTCTGACAAGATAGGACCTATGGCTTGGGGTAGTTCAAGTTCCATTTTTCTTGGCGATGAAATGATGAGCTCAAAGAAATATTCTGATGATACAGCTAAATTAATTGACGATGAAGCATCATTGATCCTTAAAGAATCTGAAGTCAGAACACATAAGGTATTGAAAGAATTCCGTAAAGGTTTAGATGCTATTGCGGGGGCTCTTGTTGAAAAAGAAGAAATTAGTGGTGAAGAAGTTGGCCAATTAGTCGACGAGGCTATGGGTCGCGAATGCGCTAATTCAATAACTTCAATCGATGTAGATACTACTAATTAATCATATAAGCTTAATGCGAAGTACAACTTCCAGAATCAGTACAACCTAATTCTGAACCACGAGCTTGTGCGACTGCTGCCCATAAATCTGTAGCTGTTACGTTACCCATATATGTTTTTATAACATTTCCATGTTTATCAACTATAAGTAAACTGGGTACAGCTTCTATTTGATATTTTAGATGGAGTTTTTTGCCTTGAGTTGTTTGATATGAAATTTCTTCTACTGCAACTGAATTACTTTCTAATACTTTTGCTTTTTCTAAAACTATCTTACAGCCATCACAGTTCTCTGAAGAAAAAATTATGACGAAAAAGTCTTCGCTATTGGACTTAATATCCGTTATATCAATATAAGTAGGCAACTCATAATTAGTTACCTGAACATTAGTTTCTTTTCTCCTAGAAGCAAACAGAAATACCGCGATTAACAATAAAACTATTACAATATAAACTATCCAAATCATTTTTTAATATACACTCCGTTAGTTATGCCAGAAAGTCCTATTCTCGAACTTGATGCAACTAAATCTTGTGTTGAATCTATGCTTAAGACGACAACACCGGGCTTTAGGTCAACTTCATTGAGGACATATCGAAAAAAACTATTTGGTCCTATTTCAAAAGATAATTGTTTAATATTTGTATCGATAAATGACACATTTACTTTTGTTGTTTTTGTTGATGGATTAAATAATCCAAGAGTATCGCTGTCTCTAGCAACTAATACAATAGATTTAGAAGTTAACGATGTCACTGTACTTGCGCTAAGTGTCTCATTATTTGTAAAACTACCAACATAAGAAACAAATGACGATCTATTTTGCGCTAATACTTCATCATTCGATGCACCATTTTTAGTAATTATTTTTCCTGCGTTTGAAATAATTTCGACAACATGAAAGCCAAACTCCACTCCAGGATCAGCTATTGATATTGTTGATCCAACATTTATAGATTGTTCTTGAGTTGCTATTGTCCTATTGTCAGTACCATAAGCTTTAATATCTAAGGCAGCTGATTTCGATAAATTACTTTGTGCATATATTGTTAAAGGTGAATTACCAAATATGTAGATCGTGTCATTCGTATAGTTAGATAATGATGAAGTGACTATAGTTTGACCATTCGAAGTATTAGCAATTTGCTTATTAACTATTGCTTCACCAGAGATAAAACCACTCCTTGTCTGCACTGTTAAATTTATCATTGGATATCGGCCAAATGTTTTTTGTACATCAATATCAACGCGTCCATGACCAGGAATAACTATAGCCTTTGCATCGTCTAATAGTACTTTGAATGGACTTTGAGTATTATCCACCAGTCGAGCATTTACATCCACTACTACATCTGCACTAAAAGGATTATTTAAAATTAAAGTTGTATTGGTATATTGGGCAGTGGTTAAGTTATCTAATTCCAATATATCCTTAGGATTTTTTACACAAGGCAACACCTCAGGACCATCAGATAAAACAATATTTCTATATACGACTATTGGTGAGCCGAAACTTTCAATAACACCAGAAGCATTAACATTCTCTCCATAAGTTGAAACCAACTCCGATAGAGATGATTTTGATTTTAATTTGAAATCTTTTGAAGAGAGTAAACTGCCATCCAAATTATATAGATGAACAGTTATATTTGCCTCTTTATCGCTTGGATTATAATAAATTATTTGATTATCAACACTTGTACTATTTGATACTAAATAAGGACAACTCCATGAGTCAGAAACAGAATTCAAATTAACAAACTCAGAATTTATAGAATCAATTTTTTTAGATTTTGGACTTATATTTTTAGTCCCGTAAAATGCCCCTGCGACAACCAATGCACAAATAATAATAAAAAATATAGGTGAAGTTAATGAAGGTATAAGGAAATTTCTTTTCTTTTTACTTTTTTCCTGCACTGCAATACTTCCATCAAAATCTTTGTTTCTATGTCTGGTTCTCTTCATTTTTTTATCGTTTCGGATTCTTTAACTTCTGTAGTCAAAATTTGTTCTTTTTCAATTGTTAGATCTATTATTTCTGATTCTTTAATTTTTTTTTGACATTTCCTTCAGGTTCTTCTATTGTATCTTCGCTAATATTTGCCTGCATTTTCTTGACCGAAGAATATGCATTAGAAATCAATTCCTTTCTTCTGGGCCACAAAAATACGAGTAATAACACAAAGCCATTTAGTGAAATAATCAAATAATTAATTAGACCTAGCTTTGAATACTTAATTTTATTTATTTTATCTATGTTTGGATTAATTAATTCATTCGCTATATTTACAGGATTAGATATTTGATCAGATTTAAATTGCGTAGTTAGAGCTAGATTGTTGTATACAACTAAACCATCTCTGTCTTTAATTCTTACCAAATCTATTTGTCTATCGAATGCAGCCAAAAGTTCAGAATCGTTTTTAGAGATCTTAGAATCAGGACTTAATGCTGTTGGCACAACTATCACACCTATACCCATTTTACTAAATAGATAGCCACCATGATTTGTTTCATTTTTTATTATCACGGAATATATTTTTCTAAAGTCATCATCTAATTTCGAGCTAGGACCAATAATTGAATTTGAAGTTTTGATCTCAGTATTACTCGCTATTACAAAGCCTTTGTTTCCAGGCAACATAGAGGGATTAGAACCTATTTTTTTAGTATTTCCAAGATAGACTACACGTGATTGAAATTTATTTTCTATTTGGCTTGACCAACTGGAAGAGCTTAAATTTAACCTTCCATTTACTATTGTTGGCAATTGTAATAATAATGTTCCTATGATAATAAAGAGTGCTATTACATTTATTAGATGATATAAACCGAATGATTTTTCGGTTAACTCTGACGAAAATGAATTTAAACAATACCCAACAGATAAAGAAAAAGTAAATGAGAACAAAAGAACAACATTATAATTATCAAAAATTGGTTCATTTATATTGATACCAACGATTGCTATAGATGACGACAATATTGTAGAAAAAACTACTACTTTTAGTATTGAGTACTTCATTCCTTTCGAAATCAATATAGCTGTTAAGCCTACAAAAAGCATTGCAAGAATTATGTTCTTAGAAAAGCCGGTGCCAAAGAAATAGTTGTTGTTACTAGTAAAGACTTCAGTAAACCCAAATGTTGATCTATCGATTCTATTTATCGAATCATAAACTAGGCCTAGATTAATTACAATGGAAAGAAATAAACCGAAAGTAATGGTTCTTAGTGTTTTTCTTCGGGCATCGCTACGTACCCCTACCAATAGGTAAGCAAAGCTAGTTATTAACAATATTATTATCGCGGCAGGATTAAATGCAATAATAGAAGCAGCGCTTAGACCATATTTACGTGATCGATTTTTTAATATACCGTCTATTAAATATGGAAGTGAAGCAGCTGTCACTAAGACGCCGAGTTTTCCATTTTCAAAGATGCCCATACCAAAAATAACTAAGCCATAAGATATTGAACCAGCAATTATAGATCTTGATGAAAGAGCCAGATTTTTTAGCAAATAATGTAAACCAATCACAGCTATTGGAATTAGGCTCAATACAAATATACGTTGAGCGAAAGCAGCATTAAAACCAAATATTGGTGTCAGGATTAGAGCAACTATTCTTTGTAGCGATGATGAATAATTTGGACTAGAAACAGTTGGAAAACCACCATGTAATAAAGAAGAAATTTGATTACTAAATGATCCCCACTTTACAAAAGACCCAATGGATTCAATCTGACCAAAAATTAAATTTCTAATAGCTAGTAGATAGATGAAAAATGCGCCAGTGTAAAAGGTGCCATAATTTGTTTGAGTGCTTTTATCTACTTTTGAACTTGCTACAACATTTTTATATAGCGTATTTTGTCTTCGTCTTGATATTGAATTAAAAAACCTTCTAATTCTGGAAGAACCCGCTATTTGATGGCCAGATATGACTCTATCGGACACTGTTCGTGTATGTTGTACTTCTTTTCTAGATCTCCTTAGATTTCTAAGATGTTTTATATTCCAAACCCAACCTTTAAATAAAACAACTGATCTATATGGATTAAGTCTCAGTAAAAAGAAAATCCCTTCGATGCTATGAAGAACGAAAGATATCGGAAGTATCCAAAATAAAGATACCTTGGAAGAGTTTTTAAGAACAGCACGCATTCTATGTTGTGCCACTATTGCTTTTGTAGAGTTACGTTGGGAATTTATCGATTCACTAATTTGGTGGTGCAGTACTGTCGCGTCAGGTTGAACTAATACTCGTGCTCCAACTAAATGCGCTCTCCAAGATAAATCTATATCTTCAGCTCCAGGAAAACATAATTCATCAAATCCACCTAGTGCACGAAATAGGTCTGCCCTAACCAACATTGCTGCGCTGGAAACATAAAAGACATCTCTAACACCATCATGTTGACTTTGGTCCACTTCTCCAAATTCAAGACCACTATAGGGCACTCCAAAACGGTCGATCATTCCACCAACTTCTAAAAGACAATCAGGATTTTCTCCGTCAAGTATCTTAGGACCAACCATAGATGCGTTAGATCGAAATGCTTCTTGTACCATAGATGATATTGCACCTTTGTTGATAATAACATCATCATGACAGATCAATACATATGTTGCACCTTCTATAGAATTAACAGCATCATTAATAGCTGATGCAAAATTATAAGTCTCATCAAATTTTCTTAAAAATGCTTTTGGCGCTAATTTTGATACTCTTTCTTTTAATCCATCGTTTATACTCAGATCTAAGATTAACGTGGTTAGGTCTGGGTAGCCTGAATCCATTATTGATTTTATTGATTCATCAAACCACTCACCCGGGTCATTTGTTACTACGACACAAACGACGCTTGGCCAAGCTAGACCCTCTGGTTCTTTTACGTTACTTAAGTTATTTTCTTTTAAATTAATATCTTTGTCGGATTCTTCAGATTTTTCAGATTTTTCAACGAAGTTATTTTTAGACTTGGGGCTTCTCACTCGTTCATTATATCAGAACACATTCTCCGCTTGCACTTGCAAGCAAAATAAGATTAGACTCAAAATATGCCAAATATAAAAAAGAATGTTAGAAATAGTACTTATATTGCACTTGGTGCCTGTGCAATAGGCTTTACTCAAATCACAAAAAAAGGTGAAATGATTTCAACTAAATTAGGTACTGTAAAAAAACAAATTAAACCAAAAGTCGAAACAACAGCTGAGAATATTTCAAATTCATTCAGTAATAATGTTGCTCCATTTGCTAACGACGTTATTTGTAAAGTTATAAAGCGAAGCGAGGATGCAATTAGTTCAACTATAAAAATAGCCAAAGAAGCAAAAAGCCGTATACATTAAAAATATTTAATGCTAGCAATATATCCAATAGCTACTAATCAATCACTAAAACCCGGAATTGATTTAGCTCAAACTGTATCTTTGACTATCCCTGAAGATCTATTCCCACTTACAGAAAAAGATGTATTCATTTTTTCATCTATCTCTATATCTATGGCTCAATGCAATATTGCTGAATATGAAAATCAGCAAGAGAAATCACGCATAATAGAAAATGAATCTATTAGATATTTGCGTATAATTAAAGACAGAAAAATTACTGAAACAATACATGGACTTATATCTGAAAACTCAGGTGTTTTGGAATTTGATGAAAAAAATTTAATACTATTACCTCGCGATATTGATAAAGCAGCGCATTCTTTACGGAATGCTTTAAAACATTTAAACGGATATGACATACCTGTGATTATTAATGGAGATATCTTTAGGCCATTTAGACAAGGTAAAATTAGTATTGCTATGGGAATATCAGGGCTAGATACCAAAACTGCTATTTGTGATGAACTTGCAAGTGCAGCATCGATTGTAATGTCAGATGCAGATTCTTACGGAGTTCTATTAAGAGGCATAGATAAGAAATATAGAGGTAATGGAAAAGCCTCAGATCTAATCACTCCGAACAATGAAAAGTTATTTAGCTAGAGATTTATACCATTGGACAGTTCGGCCAATACCATCATCAAATGAAGTAAAAGGTGTAAAGCCAATATGCACTTCAGCTCGTTTAAAGTCCAATACTGAGTCTATAATTTCGCCATTTGAGAGATCACTATATCGTGGAGGATCTTTGTAACCTACGCTTTTTGCAATTGTGTCAAAAAGACTCTGCACTGATGTTTGTTTACCCGTACCGATGTTCATAGCTAAACCACTACCCTTATCAATACTCCTAACAAATGCATCGACAACATCATCAATAAAAATAAAATCTCTAGTTTGACTACCATCGCCATATATTGTTGGACGTTCTCGCGAAATCATCAAGGATGCGAATTTTGCAATAGCTCCACCTTCATTTGAGAATGACTGTCTTGGGCCATAAACATTTGAGAGAACCAAAGCAACGAACTCTAAATCATACATATTTCTATAGCAGTTTAAATAGTCGATAATAACTTTTTTTGAGACACCATAGTTAGATAGTGGAATCATAGGATGACCTTCACGTATTGGAAGTGTTTGTGGATCACCATATATTGCAGCACTTGCAGCAAAGATAATTTTTTTAACTTTGGCTTTTACACAACCTTCTAAAACATTTAGTGTTCCGATAATGTTGGTATTTGCGTCAAAGATTGGGTTATCTATACTTGTTTTAACGTCGGTTTGTGCTGCTAAATGAATTACAATCTCTGGTTTACGTGATGCTATCAAATCAGTAACAGCACGTGTTTTAATATCCAAACGATGGAAAGAAAATTTCCTTTTACCAACGCGTCTGGCTTCAGAAAGGTTTGTTAAAGAACCACTTGATAAATCGTCTACTACTTCAACATCGTGACCTTCTGCTAAAAGTCTGTCTGTAAGGTTTGAACCAATAAATCCGGCTCCACCGGTAATCATAATGAGCATAAGTGCAATATTCTATTCGTTCGAAGGAACTCTTTTGGCAACGAGACTCTCCCCAGGAGCTAGTTTCTCGTTTGAGCCAATGACACAAAGTTCACTTAATGAAACGCCTTCACTTATCAATGCGTTATTTCCTATAATACTGTCATATATATTAACATCGGAATTTATAACAGCGCCATCATATATAACTGAATTAATTATTTTAACATTTTTGGATACTTCTACATTTTTACCGATAGTTACATTGTCCAAAATAGTATTATCACCAATTTTTGTACCATCTCCAAGCAGGCATTTTGATAATACAACTACATCCTTTCCTAGATCAACAGCGCCATCGCTAAAAATGTTATTAGATACTTCACGATAGGTCTCATTATTAGATGTACTAGAAAGTTTGTTAAGAATATAAGTATGCGCTTGTATATATTTATCTACAGTTCCTATGTCCAGCCAATATTCGTCAGATTCTAAAGCATACAGAGAGCCTTGAAGAATTGCTTTGGGAAATGTTTCTCGTTCTATCGAAACTTGTATACCCTCAGGGATAATGTCAAGGAAGTCTTTCGATAATACATATATACCAGCGTTGATCCAATGACTAGGCGCATTTTGCTTTGATGGTTTCTCAACAAATGCAACAACTTGTCTATCTGCATTTGTTGGAACAACACCAAATGCACTTGGATCTTCAACCTTAGTCAAAGCAATTGTTGCTAAAGAATTTTTTGAGTTATGTAAATCAATAAGTTCTTGCAGATCAATTTCTGTAAGAACGTCACCATTACAAACAATCACAGAATCTTGAATTTCACCAGCTGAGTATTTGATAGCACCACCTGTTCCTAAAGGTGAATCTTCAACGATATATGAAATTTTCATATTTTCTATTGGATTTTTATCAAAATATTCGACAAACTGATCAGGTAAATAGCAAAGTGACAAAACTACATCATAAATACCATACTGTTTAAGCCACAATAATTGCCTAGTAATAAAGGCTATATTTGCAATTGGCAACAATGGCTTTGGTAAATCTAAAGTTAACGGCCTCATTCTTGTACCTTGGCCACCTACGAGAATTATTGCTTTCATTGTCTTAGTCTATATTAATATTACGTTTAATAACGGCAAATGGAAATCTAAATCCAATAAATACTAATGCCAAGGGTTTAATTATAGGTTTATTATGATACTTTTTGACTGTGTAAAGATATAAGCTTTTATGATGAAAAAATAGTAATTTTATTGGAGTTTTACTTGTAGAGATTCCACCTGCATGAACTATCTTTGCTCTTGGCTCGTATATACAATCATATCCTTTTTCCCTAAAAGAATTACAAAGATCTATATCCTCGCAATACATAAAGTATCTCTCATCCCATAATCCAACTTCATCTAATGGTTTTCTTTGCAAAAACAATGCTGCACCACTTAACCAGTCAACTTTGCTTGGCAAATCTTTTTCTATATTAGAATTTCTATATTCATTTGAGAATCTATTATTTTTTTTAAATAAACTAAATATCGCATGACCTATAGCAATTTTGATTGAAGGGTCTTTACGCGCAGATGGATATATTGAGCCATCTGTTTGAAAAATCATAGGCCCAATTACAGCAACTCTATTATTCTCTTTAAGATATTCGACTAATATTTGTGCACAATCTGGGTCTAAGTTTATGTCTGGGTTTAATGTTGCAACGATCTCAGATTCTGTATTTGCAATACCTAAATTTGCAGCTTTTGCATATCCAAGATTTTTTGATGGGTTAATTACATGTACTCTGTCATATTTTTGTAGTTTTGTTAATGTAGTTCTACTAGTTCCGTTATTAACTACAACAATCTTTTTTGGCAATAACGTTTGATTCATCAATGAATCAATGCAAGAAAAAAGATAATCTCCACTATTGTATTCTACGATTACAGCACTATATTCTTTATTAGCAGTCATATTATTTAAACTTTTCTATATGTTCTTCTAGAGCATCTTGCCAATTCCTCATTGAAATACCAGTTACAATATTTAATGTATTTGTTTCCAAAGAAGAATATAGCGGTCGTTTCGCTGGTCTATTTAAAGATTGCGTTGTTATCGAATTTAGCTCAACATCAATTCCCAGCTTTTTTAAAAATATGTTACCCATCTCTAATCGGGTTGTTTCTCCAGTATTTGCGACATTTATTAAACCAAATATTCTATTTAATATTACATAATTAATTACGTATGCAATATCATTTGAATACGTTGGAGTACAAACTGCGTCACCTATTAATGATTTGATTGTATTATTCTTAACTCCATCTAATACCCATGAAAAGAAATCACCTTTTTTATTACCAAATACCCATGCAACTCTTAGTACTGTTGATTTATCGTATATAAGAATTTCATTATCTCCACCTAATTTACTTGTTGCATAAACTGATTGTGGATTTGGAATATCGAATTCAGTGTAAGGAGATTTTTTTTCGCCATCAAAAACATAATCTGTTGATAGGTGTATTAGATGAGCATTAATTTCATTTGCAGCTTGCATTAGGTTTCTAGCCCCCAATGAATTTATATTATAAGCCTTATTTTGCTCAGTTTCACAAAGATCAACATTCGTCATTGCAGCGGCATTAACTATAACGTCTGGTATCAATTCGTAGATTATATTCCTAACACTATTACGTGAAGAAATATCAAATTCACTATGGTTAAATCCGTAGATTTCAAATTTTTCATTAGTACTTAAAAGCTCTTTTACCGCACTACCTACTTGACCGTTAACACCAGCAATTAAGACTTTTATTTTTGCCATGATTATGCTTTACATTCTAATGATGGATCATTACCTACAACATCGTTTGTAGGAGTGGTGTTTTTTACTTTGCTAGTGGGTAGTGTGGATGTGGTCGTTGTTGGAGCTTTAGGATCAATTAAGTTTTTATAGTTTGTGCCTAAATATAGGACAACATCAGCATCTTTGATTTGATTATCTAAAATTAATGTAGCATCAACATATTTTGCAACTAATTCTGCTTTCGCTTTAGATTTAGTATTGTAATGGATCTCATTTCGTTCAATCAGCGAAGCATTTCCCGATCCCGCTGAGACAAAACCAAATGATGTAAATTCTGAGTCGACTTTCTTTGCCAAGCCTGCGGTAGCTGTCGTGTTAAGAACTCGAAGTTTAATATTTTTTGGTTTTGGTAAAATTGTAATTGCTGGAGAAGAAGAAGTTAAATTTCTAAATTCTGCTAATAGTGGTTCAGCACTCTTATAATCAATTATATCGTATGACACACCGTTTTCATATTTTGAATTAGCAGGTAATGTTTCAAAAACTACATGGTTTGTATCGTTCGGATCCACTCCTTTAAAGGTATTCATTAATTTAAAAATAGCATTTTTATCAAAGTTCTGATCAACTTCTAAGTTCTTTGCAACACCATCAACAACATTACGTCCTGCCAAAGGATCTGTAAACGATTCCTTTATAGCAATAGATGCAACACGTTTCATAAAGTCTTGCTGGCGAACAATTCGACCAACAGCAGATGAAGGGTCCTCTACCCATTTTCCTTTTTTCAGTTCTTCAAAATGACGTGATCTCACATATGAGAGTGCGAGTGGTCCATCTAACCCTAAGCATCCACTCTTTCCTGCGGTATCTAGTCCAGATAATTTATCCCTCGATGGATAAGGGAAATATACATTAACAGGACCAACTGCTTTCACGATTTCCTGAAAACTTTGAAAATCCATATTTATATAATGTTGAATTGGTATACCAAAATTAACATCTATTGTCTCAATTAGTTTGTCCACTCCTCCACCGATGTCTTTATTAAAAGCAGCATTTATCTTTTGGGTGCCAATACCTGGTATTTTTACTTTAGAATCGCGTCTAATAGCCATGATAAGTGTCTTTTTCTGTTTCGGATCGACGTGAATTATCATCATGGTATCGGAACGTTGGCCACTTTCTCCAGAGGCATCTGAAAATTTATCTTTATCAGCATCCGAAGTAGCAAATTCTCGAGAGTCTGAACCTATAAGTAAATAGTTTGCAGGCTCGCTAAGTGCTGTATCAGCTGCAACATTTGCTTGTGTCCGTCTTAACGCATCAAATCTTGAATTGATCATTGCGTTCACTGCGACTATACCAATACTAGATAAAACAATACTAATTATTACAGCTAGCAAAAATCTACTCATAAATCTTCGAAACATTGGTATCAACATAAGCATATTAATTAATTCTAACTGGAATACTCATGCCAGATACCATTAGAGCACATTGTGAAACTAGCATTTAAGAATGGATGTGGATTTTCTAAAAGCTTTATCAATAGCCAGTCGTGAAAATATGCAGTTTTGCATAATCAAAAAAAATTCTTCTACGCAATTGTATACGAATATAGAAGCAGAATATAAGCATCTTGAAGAGGTTCCGTCAGGATCTTTCGTAACTGGCTTTCAAAGTTATGACTCAAAATCTGGCCATTGGTATAAATGGAAGGATGTACAATATTTTTCTCTACAAAAAGATATTGATTATATAAACAACTATTTAGATGACTCCACCGATTTAATTTGGCAAACGAATATGAGCGATAAAGAATTTATAACTAAATGTGGCCAGATAATTGGCGATACGGAAAGAGGAAATTACTTTCTAATAAATTTAACTCGCAAATTATATATCGATAAGATAGTTGACCCTATTAAAGTTGCAATACAAAGCATATTCGATCATGAATGTGAATTCAGGTTTTTTCATTACTCTCCTAGTTTCTCTTATCTTTCATTATCACCTGAAAGATTTATATCAATAAAAAATAATCAAATACTTTCTCAACCAATTAAAGGAACAGCACAAACGTACGATGAGCTGAATAATAATGAGAAGGACCACGAGGAGAACACAATGGTCGTAGATTTAGTGCGATCTGATCTAGCTCGAGTCTGCAGGCCCGGAACTATAAAAGTTGTTGATTTCCATAAGATAACAGCGCACCCAGGTTTGGTACAAATGAATTCTTCTATTATCGGAACGCTTGAAGATAATTTCGATATAAAAAAATGCATTTTAGAACTTATGCCAATAGCATCAGTTACTGGTACACCTAAACCAAGAGTTTTAAAAGTTATTGATGATTATGAAAATAATGATAGAGGTTTATATTGTGGAGCTTTAGGCTGGATTGATTTAGAAAAAAATGAATGTGATTTAAGTGTCGCGATTAGAGGAATCGAATTTCAAAACAACAAAACAACAATAGGTGTTGGTTCAGGAATAACATCTCGATCAATTTCTGAAGAAGAATTTAAGGAAACACAATTAAAAGCAAAACGACTTCAACTACTTGTTGAAAAAGCAGAAAAGTGTACGCCTACAAATGTATTTACTTCAATATTTATAAAAGATATTCATTTTGCATTTGGATACCACCACCATATAAATCGTCTAATTAACTCAATTAAATTTTATGAGATTCCAATAGACGAAAGTACAATTAAGGCAGCAATTATTGAATATTTAAAGAAAAGTAATATTATCGCTGGTCAATTAAAGCTAACTATAGATATGAATGGATTAATAAGCATTCAAAGCAATACAGTTAAAGAAAGTTTTGAAAAGTTTCGGGTATTAGGGATTTCTGTCGATTCAATTGAAGATTTAGAAATTAGATCACCTCAGGTAATAAAAACATATCCGAGAAAACAATACTTAGAACTTATGAGACAAGGTCAACTATTGGCGACTGGAACCATTGACGAATCTATAATTGTTGTATCTGGAAAAATCACAGAATCAACTAGATCAAATGTATTTATTCGTAAAGATAACAAAATATTAACTCCCTTGCTTGGTACGAATGTTATTGATGGGATATTTAGACAGATTATATTTGAACAATTCAGCAATACTGAATTGACATTAATAGAAAAAGATATCTTTGTAGAAGAGCTAGAATGTATTGACGAGTTAATTTTGGTGAATGCATTAAGAGGTGTCAGCTCAATTACCAAAATTGATAGTCAACTCTTTCCGAATTTGAACAAATTTATACCTGGGTTGCCAATTTTAGAATTAGAATTAGAAAGAATTTTCCACGATAATTTAATTTCAATATTTAACGAATGTGAATAATATCGCCTTCACTGAGTTCAATCAAACTTTTATCTTCTAATTCAATAATTATTGAACCACTTTGGGAAATTCCTTTCGCAGTGCCCTCGAATTTATCTCGAATAGTTTCTATTCGTACTTTTTTTGTGATTGTCGAGCTAGCATTCCTATATTGATCAAGTATATTTTTTGGTATAAATGTGTCATCATTAAATCCACATACTCTTGTAATTATTTCTTCTAATAAAGACTTGGGCGATTTATTTATCTTAAAATCATCGAGATAAGAGATATTTTCTAAAGTACTTTTATCATCTCTAACAACATTTAACCCAATGCCAATAATTAAATATTCATCAATTATTTGAGTTAAAACTCCACAGATTTTATTATTTTTTTCATTTTCACCATTTTCAATGATTATATCGTTCGGCCATTTGATGCTCGAAGGTACAGAGTATTCTTGAAGAATCATATTAATAGTTGTTATTATTAATGTAGTATCTAACATTGTGCCAAAGAATTTTGGATAAATAATGAAGCTACTAAGCAAAGCTGAGCTGGGCTCACTTTGCCATTGACGATCACGCCTACCTTTACCATCAGTTTGGAATTGTGCTGTTACAACAGCTTTTAACCAGCTATTTGATCTAGAGAATTCATTCTCAAGCGATTTTATATTGTCTAAACAATATTTATTAGTTGAATCAATCACATCAAAATCAAAAATGGGAATATCTGCAAACGTGCGTTTTATCATTTTGGACTCCCCTGCCTTAAGATAGGCTATATAAATTTATCATTAATTTTAGTATTAGAATTAATGATAAATTTTAATTAATAGCTAACCGGGAGAAAAATGATTAAGAAATTACTGATAGCCAACCGTGGTGAAATAGCCGTAAGGGTAATGCGTACGGCAAAAGAGATGGGTATTAGTACTGTTGCAGTATATTCTGATCAAGATCGTAATTCTCTACATGTACGCCTTGCCGATGAAGCATACGCACTTGGTGGGAATACTAGTGCTGAAAGTTATTTAAATACAGATGAAATTCTAAAGGTAATAGAAAAAGCAAATATAGATGCTGTACATCCCGGGTATGGTTTTTATAGCGAAAATTCTGATTTTGCACAAAAACTTATTGACTCAAATGTTATATGGGTCGGACCAGATCCAAGCGCCATTGAATCTATGGGTGACAAAATATCAGCTCGAGAAGTAGCAAAAAAAGCTAATGTTTCCATGGTTCCTGGTACTGACACTCCAATATTGCAAGTGTCAGAAATTACAGAATTTGGTGATAAATACGGTTATCCGATCGCTATCAAAGCAGCTTATGGAGGTGGTGGTAGGGGTATGCGAGTTGTAAATGCGCCCGATGAAGCCAAAGAAGCATTCGAGTCAGCAACACGAGAAGCACAAAACTATTTTGGTAGACCAGAAGCATACATGGAAAAGTATTTGATTAAACCTCGTCACGTTGAAGTACAAATATTTGGTGATAAAAATGGTAATTATGTTTGGCTGTCTACTAGAGATTGCTCTATACAAAGAAGACACCAAAAATTGGTTGAAGAAGCACCAGCTCCCTTTATATCACCTGAAGTTGAAAATGCGATGGGTGAACAAGCCATTGCTGTTGCGCGCGCATGTGGATATTCAAATGCAGGAACCATAGAAATGCTTTATGTTCCTAAGACTGATACCCAAGAGGAGAATTTCTATTTCTTGGAGATGAACACAAGATTACAAGTTGAACATTGCGTTAGTGAAGAAATTACTAGGTTTGATTTTGTTAAAGAGCAACTTAATGTTGCAATGGGAAATGATTTAAGTTTTACACAGGATGATATTCAAGTTAGTGGCCACTCAATTGAGTGTCGTATAAATGCTGAAAATACTCATTCAGGATTCATACCCTCACCAGGCAAAATTGAATCTATTACTATTGCACAGGGTTTAGGAGTTAGATTTGACGGAGGCTACGAAGCTGGAGATGAGATATCGCAATATTACGATAATTTGATTGGAAAATTGATTGTATGGGCTCCAACTCGTGATGAGGCAATAAAAAGACTTTCTCGTGCTATCGATGAAACGAAAATATCAGGTGTATTAAATACACTTTCCGCACAAAAATATATGATTGAAACTGAAACATTTGCTAATGGCAATCATCATACTAAGTGGGTTGAAGATGAATTAGATCCGACAATGTGGTCTAGCCAAAGTGATGATATAAATGCGACAAATGAAGTTGAAGATCACCAACCATTTTCAATGATTACTGAAGTTGACGGAAAACGTATTGATGTCACACTCTATGTTCCTTCGAATATGTCATCTGGGGGTACTAATACTTCTTCAAGTAGAAAAAGAAAAAAACCGAAAAAAATTAGTGGAGGATCACAATCACAAAGCTCCGGAAACGTTATTGCACCTATGCAAGGTACAATCATTTCTGTCTCAGTAGAATTAGGCCAAACAGTAACTAAGGGTGATTCGCTATGCGTCTTAGAAGCAATGAAGATGGAAAACCAAATTAAAGCATCTATAGATGGAACAATAAAAGATATCCTTATTACATCTGGTGATCTCGTAGGTGTTGGTGATTCACTAATAATAATTGAGTAATTTTTATATAAAAAAAAGAGAGGTTATTAGCCTCTCCTTTTTAAATTAGTATTGGATCTATTGTTTATTAAGAATAATCTACATTCTCTACTCTACAAGTTGCAGCTAATGTTGAAGTATCTAGATATATAGTGGTATCAAACGATTCACTATCTCCTGGACTTAAATTATCCACGTATGCCGTTGAAGTATCAGAGTAGTAATCGTCATCAGAATCTTCGCAATATACAATTATTTCATAGCTTGCATCAACATCACTATCGTTATAAATAGTTGCAGAATAAGTTATTTCACCGTCAGATTCAACGAGAACATCTTGGTTTGATATATCATAATCACCAGTGCTTACAGTATCTCCAGATTGATCATCAGAACTTTGGTAGTCAGAATAAAGTTTACCATCATTAAAAATGTCTATTCTATTTACAGAATCAACGAAAACAAATGCTAAAAGAACCCAAGAGATTATTGCAATAATAGACAAAACCACTGAAATCCATCCGAGGATGATACCAGCTTTTGCTTGGCCTTCACCTTCACCACCCATTTCTTTTGCTTTTTTCTTACCTGACATACCAAGTATGATCGCAGGAATACCAGCAAAAAGAGCACAGACAGTTACACCCAAGATACCCGCGATCATCGCAAACATTGCCGTATCATTTTTTTGAACACTTTGGCCAGGAGGCATCGGTGGCATCTGGGGTGGCATTGGCGGTTGTTGGGGTGGCATTGGCGGAGTTGGGATTCCACCCGGTTGATCACCCGGTGGGTTAATTGGCGGCATAGTCATATTATTCCTTACGTTCGATTATATTGATTAGTAATTATAGGCTGTATATAAGATTAAAGTGTGGATAAAATCCGAAAATATGACTTCTGCGATAGATTAAACTTCAGATACTTCTTCATTTGATGATTCACCATCATTAACAACACCTGTTATACCAGGAACTCTATCCATAACAATACGCTCTACCCCAGCTTTTAAAGTCATAGTAGATATAGCGCAAGTGCCGCAAGCACCTAATAAAGCTACATGGAGAATACCATTAGCATCAACTCCAATATATTCAATATCTCCGCCATCACTTTGTAATGCTGGTCTAATAACATCTAATGCAGCGAGAACCCCGGCTTCAAGATTAGCGTCATGTAGCATTTCGGTCATTTTGTTTCCTTTGTGGTATTTATCTAGCGAGATTTATATATTATATATTAATTTGATTCCCATTTTACATCAGCACCGAGTTTTGTAAGACTTTTAGCTAAATCGTGATAACCACGCCACACATGCATAGTATCATGAACCACTGTTTCACCATCTGCAACTAACCCTGCCAAACATAAAGCGGCCCCTGCACGAACATCAGCTGCGCTTACCTGTGCTCCACTCAAACGATCCACTCCACGAATAACACAGTGTCTACCTTCTGTACGAATATCTGCACCCATTCTTACAAGCTCTGTAGTGAAGGCAAATCGATTGTCATAAATATTTTCGGTAATAATACTTGTTCCTTTACTTACGCTCATAAGCGTCACAGCAAAAGGCATATAGTCTGTTGCAAAACCAGGAAAAGGTAATGTTGATACATCAACACAATTCAATGGCGTATCTGCCATTGCCCATATACCATCTTTTGTTGGTGATACTTTCATACCCATATCTCCAAGTTTTAATACAACCATTTCTAGGTCAGAAATAGCAATACCCTCTAAAGCAATTTCGCCACCTACTATTGCACATGCCATTAAAAACGTTCCAGCTTCAATACGATCACCTACTATTGAATGTGATGTTGGCATCAATTCATCTACTCCAGTAATAGTTAGAGTTGAAGTACCAGCGCCTTCAATATTTGCTCCCATTTTTGTTAAAAAGTTACATAAGTCTTTTACTTCTGGCTCGCGAGCAGCATTTTCAATTACAGTTTCGCCTTTGGCCAAAACAGCTGCACAAAGTATATTTTCAGTTGCTCCAACGCTGGGAAATTCTAATACTATTCTCGCGCCAACAAGTTTGTCTACATATGCTTCAATATATCCTTGCTCTAATTCTATAGTCACACCCATTTTTTCTAAGGCACGAAAATGCATATCTAATTTTCGCAACCCAATATTGTCTCCTCCAGGCATTGAAACTTTTGCTTTACCAACTGTTGCCAATAATGGTGAAAGTACATTTATTGATGCGCGCATTTTAGAAACTAACTCATAGGGTGCTTCTGGCGTTAATTCAGCAGAGGAATCTATTGAATAGCATGTATCATTTTCTTTTACGACTTTTGCACCAATTGACTCTAAAAGTTCACACATTATTGATAGATCTGCAACTGAATTCATATTAGATAAAGTAGTTTTCCCACGAGCCATTAAAGAGGCGGCCATTTGTTTGAGTCCTGCATTCTTTGTCATTCCAGATACGCGAACAGTGCCGTTTAAAGGTTTGGTACAAGGGTGAACTATGAGACGATCCATCTATATATTCTAGCTTTATCTTCGGAATATTATCTATTTGCAAATATATGACATTTAATAAAATATTTCCTCTAAGTATGGTTTTATATAATAAACAAAATAATACTACTTGCCTCGTTATCTAAATAATTGCGACTAATCTTGTAGAGATGTCTTTAGATAATCAAAAAGAAGTGCCAACTCGAAATATCGCACTTGAATTAGTTCGTGTGACCGAAGCTGCAGCACTTGCTAGTGGTAGGTGGCTAGGTAGAGGCGATAAAAATGGTGCTGATAAGGCAGCAGTGGATGCTATGCGTATAGTTTTAAACCAATTATCAATTGAAGGTACAATAATTATTGGTGAAGGTGAAAAAGACGAAGCACCAATGCTATTTAATGGAGAGAAGCTAGGGCTAGGTGGCTCAGCGTTCGATATCGCAGTTGATCCAATTGACGGTACCACCCTAACTGCATATGGACGCGATAATGCAATTTCAGTGATTGCTTTGAGCGAAAAAGGAACTATGTTTGACCCAGGCCCATTAATGTATATGAACAAAATAGCAGTGGGACCTAAAGCTATAGGTTCAATAGACTTAGATGCAGATGTTAAAACTAATTTAAAAAATATTGCAAGTGCAAGTAGCTGTCAAGTAAACGATTTAACAGTGGTTATTTTAGATAGGCCAAGACATGAACAATTGATAAAAGATGTTAGAGATGCGGGTGCACGTATTAAATCAATTCAAGACGGAGACGTCGCTGGTGCAATTGCTGCTAGTTGGGAAGGTTCTGGAACAGATGTATTGATGGGTATCGGTGGTACCCCAGAAGCAGTAATTTCTGCAGCAGCATTAAAATGTTTAGGTGGAGAACTAATAGGTAGGCTATATCCACGCAATGAAGCGGAAAAAAATCTGGCACAAGATTTAGGGTATGACCTAGATCAAATATTAACTACAGATGATTTAGTCTCAGGTAAAGATGTATTTTTTGCTGCAACTGGAATATCGAATGGTGATTTTTTAGATGGCGTCCAGTACTTTGGTAATGGGGCAAAAACATATTCACTGTCAATGCGAAGTAAATCAAGGACAATACGTCTAGTTGAAGCACAACATCATTTAGACAAATTACGTGAATTCTCTGCTATAGAATTCGAATAATTACAATTAAACACTTATTTCCACCATTTCTCTCTTAAAACAAGATAGTCTTAATGTTATGCTTCCTGAATTTTTTGATCTATCACACATGCGAATTATCTTTGTAATTTTAGGTGTTATAAGTTTATTGGTTATGTTTATGGTAATTAAACATGTAGAGAAACCAATGCTTCGAGTAACTGTTGTTGGCTTTCTTTTAATTTTTGTTTACGTAAGCTATATATCATTTAACAGGCTTGGAGAATGCCAAAAAAATGGAACTGAATGCTCGATTCTTAACGTAAAAATTCCAAATGTCAATTCAGGTTCTAACGATTTAAACTCTTAAGCGAATATTGCTCTATTTCACGAATAACGCGAAATAGATAACCTAAATAGCACTTTATATGTAGTGACTTTTCTCCGATTATATGTCAATATGAATATAACAACTAATTTTTAAGGTTTTTAATGAGTAAGCGATCAGTGAAGGTAAATGCATTTTTTCCAAAACGTATATTTGCGCCTGATATTTGGGGAGCAGAAACTGAGAGCGGCGAAATACAAGAGTTCGACGAGCATAACATAGTCTCTAAATTTGCAGCAAAAACAATTCCATCTTCAAATAGTTTTTCAACACGTGGACAAAAATATGCATCGAACGAGCAGAATGAATTTGGGTACATTGGGAACTACACAGATGAAGCACCCCAAACACCAATATATAGAGCAGCGTTAAAAACAAATTATGATTTTCCGCAAAAACCACATGAACATAGTTTTGCAACAAGTACTTTTTCCGATGTGGCACCATTATCGGCTTCGCTACCACAAAGTCAATCACATGAAATATTAAATTATCAACATGATATAGATGCTCAACGAACAGATGAAAAAGTATTAGCATTTGAACAATCAGAGTTAGATAATGAATATGTTCTAAGACAACAAGATATAGGTAATGATCCGTTTATTACTCACCAAGCTTTAACTACGACAGATCTAAATCCAAGTATTAACTACGAGCCTAATTTCACTGAAGAACAACCAATAGTTCAACTCGAACCTATATTAGAACAAAGTTATATCGAATATGATGTTCAAGATACAAACCAAGATGTACCAAACGCCTATGAAGATATATTTAATTATCAAAATCAATTTCCAAACAGTACATTTCCTATAGATACCGCTAATCAAATACCAATTTCAGATTATGAACACTTAATGGCTCCAAGCGAAGTATCACAGCAAATGGTAGAAGAAGTGAACAATGATTTTGACTATTCAATGTTTAGAGGCAATGAAGTTCACGACACAAAGAATAATACTCTACAATTCGAGAACAATGATTTTGTAACATCAAAGATTAAAGTAGCGCAAGATGAAGAGCGTGAACAATCAAAGAATTTTACAGAACTTGTATTGAATTATAAGAAAGAAATACTTATAATCATAGCTAGTATTGTGTTTATTTTGTGTACTGCTGTTTTGTATATTGGTTTCACATCATCAAGTGATTCAAAAAGCATTCCTGTTCCTACGAATCTAAAGACTGGAACTTCAAATGAAAAGCCAGTGATCATTGTACCTAGTCAAAATGATGCTGGCAACCAACCTACACTTGATCAAAATGGCAACCCTATAGGACAATAATTATTTTAGTTATTTTATTGCTAGTCTTATAATAGGGTTTCAAGTTTTCTTAACTTTACTTCAATGGGCATTGTCCAACTTGGGACCCATTGTTGATTAGACAGCTTTAGCGTCGTCGGAGATTATACGGACTTCGTGACTATTAACTTCAACAAAACCAGTTGTACTCTCAAAAGCAATTTCAACATCTTCGTTTATAACACGAATTTTGCCAGGTGATAAAAGACCAAGAAATGGTTCATGCCCTTCTAGAAAAGCAAGATCACCATTTGTAGTTCTACAAACCACCATCTCAGCTTCTGAAGAGAACAAGACTTTTTCTGGTGTAACAATTTCGACGTTCATAATAACCTAATCTATTAGCTTTCACTCAAAGTCTTAGCCTTTGCCAATACTGATTCAGCTCCACCAACATTGAAGAATGCTTGTTCTGGACAATGATCTAAATCACCATTAGTAATTGCTTCAAAACTTTCAACTGTTTCTTGAGTTGTACAATAAACACCTTTAAGACCAGTGAAAACTTCACCAACAAAGAATGGTTGAGATAAGAATCTCTGAATTTTACGTGCACGAGATACTGTAATTTTATCTTCTTCGCTCAATTCATCTAAACCAAGAATTGCAATAATATCTTGCAGTTCTTTATATCGTTGTAATATTTCTTGCACTCTCAAAGCAACTTGATAATGACGATCCCCAACAACTTCTGGTGAAAGAATGTTAGAGGTAGATGCTAGTGGGTCTACAGCAGGATAAATACCTAGTGAAGCTATTTGACGGCTCAGTTCGGTTGTAGCATCAAGGTGAGTGAAAGTTGTAAATGGAGCAGGGTCTGTGTAATCATCTGCAGGAACATATACTGCTTGAAGAGATGTAATAGAACGCCCCCTTGTTGAAGTAATACGCTCTTGAAGATTACCCATCTCGTCTGCCAATGTAGGTTGGTAACCAACAGCAGAAGGCATACGCCCGAGAAGAGTAGAAACTTCAGAACCAGCTTGCACGAAACGGAAAATATTATCAACGAATAAAAGAACGTCTTGATTCTTAACATCTCGGAAATATTCCGCCATGGTTAAAGCACTAAGAGCAACACGAAGACGTACACCAGGCGGTTCATCCATTTGGCCATAAACCAGTGCAGCTTTTTCAATAACGCCACTCTCTTGCATTTCTAACCAAAGGTCAGTACCTTCACGAGTACGCTCGCCAACTCCAGCAAAAACTGATACACCACCATGTTGGGTAGCGACACGGTTAATCATCTCAAGAATCAGAACCGTTTTACCAACACCAGCACCACCGAAAAGACCAATCTTTCCACCTTTAACATATGGCTCTAGAAGGTCTATAACTTTAATTCCAGTCTCAAACATTTCAGCTTTTGGTTCAAGATCAGCAAAGTCTGGCGCACTACGGTGAATATCCCATCGCTCGTCAATATCTGTCAATTCTGATTCAGCAATATCAAGTGGCTTTCCAAGAACATTAAATACATGTCCAAGAACACCATTACCTACAGGCACAGAAATACCACGACCTGTATTGGTTACGATAGCACCACGTGTTAAACCATCTGTTGCAGACATACAAATAGCACGAACACGCCCATCACCAATTTGTTGAGCAACTTCTGCTGTCACAACTGTTGATTTATCATCTAGCTCAATAGTTACCTCAATAGCAGTATTGATCTCTGGCAAAAATTCTGGTGGAAATTCAACGTCAATAACCGGTCCTGCGATTGCAACAACACGACCTGTTTTTAGTTCGAGCTTTGTTTCTGTTTTAGAAGCCATATTCTTTTCCTTTATTTTTATAGTTGGTGTTGTTCCACGATGCATTTACGCTACGGGTACGACCCTCACTTGATACACTCATGATTGTGCACCAGTTAAATATTCATTACTTTCAGCAAGTATCATTTCAGGACCAGTTTTGTGTCCTTTTCGAAGTGATTCTGCCCCACTAACAACTTCCATAATTTCTGAAGTTATTGACTCTTGACGAATACGGTTTGCTATTCGAGTTAAATTCGTGATTAGTTCTTCTGCATTATCAGTAGCAGATTTCATCGCTCGTTGGCGCGAAGCTAATTCACTTGCAGAAGCATTCAATAGCGCTGCATATATACGTGCTCGCACATATGTTGGTAATAATGAATCAAGTAGTTTATCTGGGCTAGGTTCAAAAGAGTATTGGGGCGCAACGACACCATCTTTAACCTCAGGTCTTGCATCACCACCTTGTAGTAATTCAGAATCTAAAGGAAGAATTGGTCGCACCAAAACTTCTTGTGATCCAGTAGAAATAAAACGTGTATAAATAATATGAGCTTCATCAATTTCACCAGCAATATAAGCAGCTGTAACTACATCGGCTATGCGAGCAGCATCTTCATAAGTTGGACGCTCAGAGAATCCAGTAAAGCTTTCCTCTATTGCGTATTTACGATAACGAAAATATCCAAGAGTCTTTTTACCCACTGTATACAGTTTGTAACCGCGACCTTGATCTTTTTGTTCTTTTATCTCACCTTCGCCAGACCGCATAATCTGATAGTTATAGCCACCGCAAAGTCCGCGGTCAGCCGCACACACAATATGCGCAACATTTTTTATAACTTCACGAGGTTTAAGTAAAGGACTGATCGAATTCGCACCAGATGCAGCTGCTAAATCTTTAACAGCTTCTGTTAGAGCATTCGCATAAGGTGTAGCAGCTCTAGTTTTATCTTCAGCTTTTCTAATTCTGGACGCAGCTATTAATTCCATAGCACGAGTAATTTTTTTAGTCGATTGAATTGACTTAATTCTGCGCTTTAAGATTCGCTCTTGTCCACCGGCCACTTTATTTACTTTCTCTTATTATTTTGTAGGGTCTGTCTTTACAATCATTTTTATCCACATGTGGATAAATCGTCTAGTAAGGACGGACCTTGCATTTTTAGAATTTATTCTGTTGCTAATACCTTTTCTGATTTTGCTTCACCTAGAGGATCTGCATCAGTTTCTGAACCATCAGCTTCTGGTTCTGGTTTATTTAAATTATTCTTCAATAAGTATTCTTCTTTACATGCTTTTACTGCGTCTTCGAAGGCATTTTGATCTTCGATTTTACCGCTACTTTTAATACCTTTAAGAATTGCTGAATATTTAGTATTAAAAGATTCAAGCAAGTAGCTCTCAAAAGGTTTCACATGAGAAACACTCATATCATCAAAATAACCATTTGTACCAGCAAAGATTACAACTACTTGTTCTTCCATAGGCATAGGCGAGTTCAAGTTTTGTTTTAATAGTTCAACTAAACGATATCCACGCTCTAATTGTTGTTTAGAAACTGCGTCAAGCTCAGAACCAAAAGTTGCGAATGCTTCTAAATCACGAAATTGTGCAAGGTCTAGTTTCAAAGTACCAGCTACAGATTTCATAGCTTTAGTTTGAGCAGCTCCACCAACACGAGAAACTGATATACCAACATCTACAGCAGGTCGGATTCCAGATTTGAAAAGATCATCTTGAAGATAAATCTGACCGTCAGTAATAGAAATAACATTAGTAGGAATAAAAGCAGAAACGTCACCAGCTTTAGTTTCAATAACTGGAAGTGCAGTTAAAGAACCGCCACCTAGTTCATCGCTAAGTTTCGCAGCACGTTCAAGCAAACGAGAATGTAGATAAAAAACATCACCAGGATATGCTTCACGACCTGGTGGACGACGAAGCAACAAAGACATTTGACGATATGCTTCAGCTTGTTTTGAAAGGTCATCAAAAACTACTAAAGCATGTTCAGAGTTTTCCATCCAGTGTTGGCCAATAGCAGCACCAGCATAAGGAGCTAAATATTTAAACACTGCTTGGTCAGATGCAGGAGCACAAACAACAACTGTATAATCCATTGCGCCATGTTCTTCAAGCGTCGCAACTGTTTGAGAAACAGTTGAACCTTTTTGACCAATAGCAACATAAATACATTTAACGCCAGAACCTTTTTGGTTAATGATCGTATCGATAGCAATGGTTGTTTTACCAGTTTTTCTGTCACCAATAATCAGTTGTCTTTGACCTCTACCTACAGGTGTCATAGCATCGATTGATTTGATACCTGTTTGTAATGGTTCACCTACAGGTTGACGAGAAACAATTCCAGGTGCTTGAACTTCCAAACGACGAGTAATAGTTTCACCCAAAGATCCTTTTCCATCAATAGGATCACCTAGTGCGTTAACAACACGACCAATAAGTGAATCACCAACAGGTATTGAAAGAATTTGTCCAGTAGCTTTTACACTTTGACCTTCTTCAATAGATGAAGCTTCACCAAGTACAACACAACCTATAGATTCTTCATCGAGGTTTAAAGCTAAACCTAAAATACCAGATTCGAATTGTAAAATTTCGTTGACAGCGCTTTGTGGCAAACCTGCAACACGCGCAATACCGTCACCAACCTCTAAGACTCGACCAATTCGTGCTTGTGTTATTTTTGGATCAAAGGCAGATACCTTATCAGCGATAGCTTTTGCTATATCTGTACCGTTAATAGTTAATTCAGCCATTGATAGTTTCCTTTAATTTAGCTAGACGAGATTTTACAGATCCGTCAATAATTTCATCTCCAACATTTGCAATTATTCCGCCCATTACAGATTCATCAACAATTACTTTTACATCTAGATCTTTTCCAGTAGTTTTACTTAAAGCTTTTGCTATTTTCGCTATTGTTTCGTCATCTAGTGCAATAGCAGTTCTGATAGTTGCAACTTCTTTTGAGCGAGTTTTTGCTGCTTCTTGAACAAAAGCATCAACGATCTCATCAATTAAGCCAGTATGCTCACTTGCTACCAACATAGAAATAATTCCTTTGGTTGCATTTAGTGCTTTACCTTCTAAAATAGTATCGATAACAGCAATTCTTTGTTCTATAGCAATATTTGCATCATTTAAAGTAAGTCTTAGTTGGTCATTAGATTTCAATATCGTCGCAAATTGAAATAGTTCATCTTCAATATCTGCAAGACGATTCTCTGCACGACCAATTAAAACTAAAGCCTTTGCATATGCCTTAACTTTTTCACTCATTTTAGACCTAACGTTATTTTAGTTTTTAGAAAGTTCTTCTATATAAGAATTAACAAGCGCAATTTGTGTATCGCGATCTAGGTTTTTCTTGACCAATTTTTCGGCCAAGTCAACACTTAGTGAAGCAACTTGATTTTGTATGTCATCCATTGCACGAGAAGCAGTAGATTTTGCATCATTGTTTGCTTTCTCACGTATTGATGCAGCTTCAGATTCAGCTTTTTTAATTAAATCTGCTTTAACAAGCAATGCTTGTTCTTTAGCTTCATCAATTATTTTTGCAGCCTCATTTTTAGCATCTGCCAATTTCGCATCGAATTCTGCTGATTTATTTGCAGCTTCTTGCATTGATGATTCTGCTGACGCTAGATCTCCACGAATTTTTTCTTCACGGCCAGCTATACCTTTTTTAACAGCAGGGAAACCGAATTTCATCAACCCAACTGCAACTAATAAGAATGCTGCTGAGCCCCAAATTAATTCATTAGTCGCAGGAACTATTGGTGAGGGAGCTGAAAAGCAATCTGTTGTTTCTTTCTCGGCTTCCGCATCAGAAATTTCTTTCTTTTGCACTTTTGCAGCTATATCAGCAATACATTTTTCGTGCTCTCCGGCACCTTCACTAGCATATGCCGATGAAGGAACTAATACTACACCTATAAGCACGGATAATGTTATGAGTGCAAAGCGTACCCTATGGGTTCTGCGCATTTTAAGTCTCCTTTTAGTGTTCCCTGTTATAATCAGTTGATTATTGAGGAGGGTCGCACCTGTCCTCGCAAGTTCGGTCGAGGTACAGACCCTAATTGTAAATATTTAGATGAAGTAAAGTGCGAATCCGAAAAGTGCAAGAGCTTCAGCAAAAGCTATACCCAAGAACATAGTGGTTCTTACCTGTCCGGCCATTTCTGGTTGACGAGCCATTGCTTGTACAGCGTTACCTGTCATAATACCAATACCAGCACCTGGTCCTATAGCAGCTATACCGAAACCAATAGATTTCAAGCCAGTTGTTAGGTCACCTTCGACTGCAGCGAGTATGAGATTTTTCAATTTGTTCTCCTTTTATTTTTAGATGTTTCTTTAAGATTCTGATTGTTTTATCAAAATCTTTTAAGACTTAGTGCTCCTCCGAAGAGGATTCGGCAATATATACAGCAGTTAATGTTGTAAATATGTACGCCTGTAAGAAAGCCACGAGGATTTCAAAAATGGTAATAAATGTTAGACCCAAAAATGGAACTATAGCTAGTGGAACTTGATATATACCAGATTTGTGAGCAACTAGTTCAGCAACCATAATTGTAAAAAGTGTAATCAATATATGACCTGCGAACATGTTCGCAAAAAGTCGAATGGCTAATGACATTGGTCTAACTACGAATTTAGAAATAAACTCAATAGGTGCAATAAAGATATAAACAGGCTTCGGCACACCTGGAGGAAAAATGGCTTTAAGGATATATAGTGGTCCTTGTTTATAGAAACCGACCCCTATAAAAATACAATACGAAACCAAGGAAAGTACGAGAGGAATAGCTATTCGCGAAGTTGCTGGGTAAATGATTGGTGGAATTATTGACCAGATATTTACAAAAAACAAAAAGAAAAACATAGTTCCTAAAAATGGAGTCCATTTACGTCCATCTTCACCCATGATTTCTTCTGAAATATTCTTTTGAACAAATTCATAACCAATTTCAGCAACACTTTGTGCAGTTGCTGGTATCAAGGCTTTTTTCCGTCCACCAACTATGAACATGTAAAAACATATAGCTACTGATACGAAAACCATAATGACTGTCTTGTTTATTTCAAAAGGTGTACCATCAAAGAATATTCCTTTCCAATTGAAAAGTTCAGAAATACCATGCGGAAATAGAGCGGCAAATGTCACTTATTTTTCTCCTCTTTGGTGGGATCACAACCAAAACTCTGAGTGCGATTTTTTAATTTAACGATTTATTTGCTAACAATCTATTTCATTTTGGACTTAGATTTCACACCGGGGCTCGATAAAGAAAAACTAATTTGTTTCATTTCAACCATTAACAATACTAAGTGCCCAATAGCAACAGCTAACAAGAACGTAGCAAAGTCAATATAAGTGATTTGTTTGATAATTAGTGCTGCAACGAATACCAGTATCAGCCTAGTAGTAAAGCCAAAAAGAGCCCCTGCTAGAAACGCATTTGGGCCTAATTTTGAACATATCTTTGCTATTAATGCTGCAAAAAATAAATTCATAACTACCAATAATGTAGCTAGTGCTAAACCAGCAACACTATGAAATTTATCAATAAAATAGACCCCTATTGCAACTGGAACAAAAAGTAATAGAGCTTTTTTAGCTATATCTTTAGCTATATCTACTTCTAGCGAATTGAGTTCATCACCTTGGGGGATATAACTTTGTGTTTCTGAATTGTTTACCGAATATTCGCTATTCATCTTGACCATAGCCTTTCGGTACTATTAGTTCTTCTTTTTCTTCAATTATTTCTATAGATTTCTTCTCGGTTTTTCGTGTATATACTTTATCTTTGTCTTGACGTTTCGATATTTCCATATAACGATAATATGCTGATGCAAATGCCCCACATGATCCCAAAAACGTTCCAGAAATCGTTAAGAGATACTTCGTATCAAACTTAGAGTCTAAAAATCTACCTAATAGCACAAAAATAACAACAGTAAGTACAAGTTCTAAAGAATGAATATTATCTTTTGGAGATGCCGTAGTTTTGTTAACAAATTTTGTTAAATCAGGTATAAGTTTCATGAACCAACGAGTTTAATTGACCTTGAGATTTATAGTGTAATTGGAGGTTCTATATTCCATACAATCTCAAATACACAATCAAAATGCTTGAATTAATACATGATTTAAAGTGCTAATAACCCTCCAGCAACAGAACATTTTGTTTGTTTTGCATAAAAAGCTAATGCCGATTGTTCTTGAGAAAATTGCTCAGGAATATTAGACCTTTGCTGTTGTAATGGTTTCTGATTTCCTGCTGCAATAGTTAAAATGCCGACAATTTTGCCATCATGAAAGAATGGTGTTCCGCTTTCTCCATGACATATAGGCCCACCTGTTATTCCAACGCCTGCCACAGTAAATGTGTTGTCACCATGTCCAGTTATATCTGGGTATGATAATGGGCTTGTACTAACTTCTACGCCTTTTTTATTCGTTGCATCTACGGTGGACCATAGGTCACCATTATCATCGAGCATTTCCTTGGCTACTTCAGTTGGTACAACTGAGATTATATCTTTCGGGACTACTTTCATCGGAGTGTCTCCAATGCTTACGAATCTCATATCAACTGGCTTACCAAGCGAAGGTAATGTAAAAGTTATAGGCTGAATAGGTGTGGCACCATCAAAATCGGGATCAGGGTTATTCCGTGCGTTATCGAATTTAAGTGACGATATCCCAGTCGGGGCTAGTTCTGGCGCCACAAATTGCCCACTTTTTATTAATTGTTTTATCTGTTCTTCGACTTCTCCAGTGGGTGTCGATATAAAAAACCCATCATGATCTTTAACAATTCCATCAGATCCTGCCGTAATTGAAGTCGGATTATCTTTAAAATATTTACTAGCTCTTACAAATTGAGAAATATCCATCTCACCGAAATATAGACCTAAATCAATAGTTGTTGTACCTGGCACAGAGTCAGAGAAAGCGAAAGACGAAGTAACACAATCAGATGATTTACCTGTCTCTTTGCAACGCTCTTTTTCTAATTGTTTTAATGCATTGTTCACTTCGTCATTGACGACATGGCCCACTGAACCGATAAGAATTTTATTTGTACCAGGTTCTGTAAAGAAAAATGCGGTGCCCGATGCAATTGATCCATCACTTTTAGTGAAGTGTACAGGTATTGTGGCACTTCGCCATTGTGCTTTTGTAAATGTTGTAGTTTCACTACTTAAAGAACTAGGTGATGTATTTCTAGCATCTAATAGTGGTGCCGAAACTTCATCTGGTGGTGGTACGTCAGCTTTAGAGCTCGTTACGACAGCGGAAGTAGCTAGTACTGCCAGTGCAGCAGCTAGCCTACGATAAGGTATATTTGGCGCATTTCTCCCCACTAGCTTATAATAACATCGTAGATCAGCTATATCAAGATCGTTTTACCGGATTTAAGCACTATTTTCGAATGTTTGAGAAAATATTAATGCTATTTTCTAAATTTCGAAGTTAAACCAGACCTTTTTCTTTGTGAACGTGCCAATTCATCCTCTTTATTAACTTGATTTCGAGCCGGCGAGAAGAATGCAAACAATATAAGTCCTAATGCTGGTATGGCAAAAGGAATTACGCTATTACCAGTACCATTACTATATGTTGGCACCAATACAATCACAGACAGTAGTGCAGTCCACAACCACAGTATTACGACAGTTCTCCTCGGGCCATGCCCTAATCGCATTAAACGATGATGCATATGATCTTTATCGGCTACAGAAAAAGAGCGCTTTTTGATTATCCGTCTAATAATTGAAAAGAAAGTATCTGCTAATGGAACACCTAGAATTACTAAAGGAATAAATAATGGCGCATAAAAGAAATATGTTTGACCAGAGAATTGATCGGCTACCCTACCACCAACGCTAATTGTACAAGCAGCCATCAATAAACCTAATAATAATGCTCCAGAATCACCCATAAATGTTATTGGTTTAAAAAAGTTCCACGGCAAAAAGCCTAAACCTAAACCAACCGTAATTATTGCAATTAGTGGCCCAAGGTTTGAACCTTCCAAAAGTCCAGCTTTAAATAATCGATCCGAATACAAAAATAATGCACTCCCTGCAATTACACATATACCCGCGGCTAATCCATTTAGTCCATCGATAAGATTTATTGCGTTAGCTAATATAACTACTGCAACTATTGTAAATATAGGTGCAATATCTTTTGACAATACAATATAATCAAAACTTGCGAATGGTACACGAAAATATAACATCGTTAAACCAAGTAAGCTCATTATTGAGCCAGCTAGAACTTGACCGGCTACTTTTGCGGGAGGAGAAACTTCTCTGATATCATCAATAAATCCAACAAATGTGATTACCCCTGCTGCCAAAATTAAAGCCAATGGCTCTGTGGATGATTTAAACATATTATCAAATTGATCAAGACTCATAGCTGTTAATAGCCCCGCCATTAGACCAAAAATCATTGCAATTCCACCAATAAGCGGCATTGGCTTAGTGTGCACACTTCTTGCTGTAGGATACGCTATTGCATTGACTTTATATGCAATCCGAGCGAGTATAGGTGTTACACCAAACGTTGTTAAAACTACCACTGAAAGTACAATTGCATATCCACCCATTAATGAGCATTCTAGACTGATAGGAGAGTAAAATAATCATCCATATGACAAAATATGAATTTCCTAAATCTAAACTAACCTTTTTAATTCGAGGAATAACAGGCGCCTGTCCTCGATGTGGATCACATAAAACTCATATAAAATATTTTAATATACGAAAAAATTGTATTAAATGTGACTTACTTTTTGATAAAGAACCTGGCTATTGGACCGGCGCAATGGCTTTGAATGTAGCTTTAACGTCAACAGTAATAGTATTAGGCTTAGTTATTGGACTAGTTGTCACATCACCCAACATTGCTGTTGTTCCTATAATTTTAGCACTATTACCTATAGCTATTTTTATGCCCATATTTGGTTACCCATACTCACATACTTTGTGGATGGCAATCGATCATGGATTTATGGCTGAGCTCGACAAAGACTAACCAGGCATTTTTGCAACACAAATTCGATCACGTTTTGAAAGATCTTCGAATATTTTTAATTCAGAATATTCGCAGCTGTTTATAAAATCTTTTATATTTTTTGTATGACGTGGCGAAATCTCTAATATTAAAAATCCACCTGGTTTTAGCCAATTAACTGATTCGATTATTATTTTTTCATAAACTGCAAATCCCTCATCATGGGCAAATAATGCGATATGTGGTTCATATTGTTTAACACTATCATCTAGAGTATCTTCTTCATCCTTGGCGATATAAGGAGGATTTGAAATAATAAGATCGAATTTTTCTAATAGAGAACGATCTAAATTATTAAAACAATCACTTTTTAAAAATTTAATTATCGAGTTTTCATACATTTTACCTGTATTACTTTTATAATTCTCTTGAGCTAGTTCTAATGCATCACTAGATATATCAATCGCTAAAACTTCTAAATTTCTTACATTACAAGCAAGAGCTACTGCAATTGCACCAGACCCCGTTCCTATATCTATAACCATTTGAGGTTGATATTCCTGGTTTTTCAGTATATCAATAGCTTTTTTTACAAGCTCTTCAGTTTCACTCCTTGGAATTAATACTCTATCATCAACGTTAAATTCTAAACCATAAAAATTAGAATGACCTAAAATATATGCCAGAGGCTTGCCTGTATTTCTTTTCGAAATAATTGAGTTAATATTATTGTCTATATTTATATCGATATCATGATCGTTGATTATCATCTCTGAATAATTTAAACCTGTTACATTTTCTATTATTAGCCTTGCTTCAAAATCTCGAACGTCGTCAGAATTATTAATGATCTTTAGTTTCGATACAATATCTTTTTGCAATTGCGAATAACTAACCACGTTTAACTAGTGACACTTTGTGATAATTGTTCTGAACGTTCAAAAGCGCGGAGTGCGTCGACGACAGAATCTAAATCACCCTCTAATGCTCGGTCTAAGTTGTACTGTGTTAGTCCAATACGGTGATCAGTTATGCGATTATCTTTATAATTATATGTACGAATCTTTTCACCTCGACCACCACTTCCAACTTGACTAGAACGAGCTTCACCTAATTCAGCTGCAGCTTTTTCTTGCTCAAAAGCAAGTAGACGAGCACGTAAAACTTTGAATGCTTGTTCCCTATTCTTTATCTGACTTTTCTGATCTTGACAAGTTACAACTAGTCCTGTTGGCTTATGTGTAAGTCGTACTGCAGAGTCTGTTGTATTTACAGACTGACCACCAGGTCCTGAACTTCTATATACATCTATATCTACATCATTTAAGTCTATCTGAATATCAACTTCGCCGGCTTCTGGAAGTACAGCTACTGTAGCCGCAGAAGTATGCACTCTGCCTTGTGTCTCTGTCTGAGGTACTCGCTGTACTCGATGAGGCCCGCCTTCAAATTTGAATTGGCTCCATGCGTCATCACCTTTAACCAAAAAAGTTAAATTCGTATATCCACCATTTGCGGATTCCATTGCGTCTATAATTTCGATTTTAAAATTGTGTCTTTCGCAAAATTTTGAATACATTTTATAAAGGTCGCTAGCCCAAAGGTTGCCTTCTTCTCCACCTTCACCACCACGAATTTCAATGATTACATTGCGTCCATCATTAGGGTCTTTAGGTAGCAATAATTCTTTTAGTTCTGCTTCAATATCTTCAAGTACAGTTTTTTTACTCTCTATTTCATCATTCAGAAATTCACGCATATCATTATCTTTTTCAGTTTCTAAAAGTTCACGAGCTCCAGATACTTCATTTTTTGCATTCTCGTATCGTGCGTATGCTTCTACTACTGGTCTTAAGTCAGATATGCGTTTAGATATTTTATTAGCTTCATCAATATCGCCACTCGCATATAATGCAGACACAGAATCTTCGAGTGATGTAAGTTCCCCACTCAGTGATGATAGTTGATCAAAATCCATTTTTATAGTTTATATCGATTTATCATTTTGAGTGTAGTCGAGGGATCTAAATATTTGACTATATTTCTCGTTTCACTTAGCCTTCTCGTAATGGATGAAGTATAAAAAATGGAGCCGATTGCTCGGCTCCATTTAATTAATTGTACTGTTAGTAAATAACGACAAAATAGTTTTATTATACAGTTCTCTTCTTTCTGAATGCAAACATTACGAAAGTAGAACCTAGGAGCATTAACCAAAGTACAGTTCGCAATATATAATCTGATGTTGAACCAGTATAAGCAAGCATTCCTGAAGGTGAAATTCTTGTGATATTTTGACCTAGTACTTCTGTGATACTAAGTACGTGATCATCACTATCACAATTATTCACAACTACTGGAGATGCAAAGCAAGCGCTAGCAACGTTTCTAAGAATACCTTGTGGTATTCCTGCCGGCACAACATAAGCAATTGTTTTAGTAACTGAAGCACCTGGAGCTAATTTTTCAATTGCACCAAGATCACCTAAGACATTATCAGTAACAGTTATATCATTGATTTCTATCTTTGAAGTATTAGTTATTACGAAGCTATAGTTCACAGTATCGCCAACACTTGCAGTTGTTTGATCAGCAGATTTAACGATCGAGATGGAAGGACTGATAACAGGGATTGTTATCTCGTCATCATCGCAAACTGTATCTGCTTTTTCAATACAAACTCCACTAGATGATGGGGTACAATCTGAAGCATCAGATATATCACGGCCTGGTATAACTGCACATGCACTAACAATATTTGTTAACTTCTCTGCTTCTAGATCAGCTTCTGTGACAATATATTTATTAGTAGCTTTGATTGTTACTTTTTGACCTGCTTTAAGAAGAGTAATTATTTCGTCAAAATTTACTTTTGAGTCGACTACTCTTACATTCTTTAGATCGATTGTTGAGTTATTAGTAACATCGAAAGAGAATGTTACTTCGTCGCCAACAAGCACTTGTTTCTTATCAGCAGATTTAACAATTGTTAATTTAACTACTGGAACTTCAACTGTTGGCTTTTCACAGTTAGCATCTTGACCAGTTCGTGGTACACAAACAAGAGCTACGTTCTTGAACGTATTTCCTACATAATTCACAGGTACAACGTATGAAGCCGGAATTTCAACTTTCGAATTCGCAGGTATATTAACTTTTACTGGCTTACCATCCGCTGGGAAACCAATAGTAGGGTCGCTAACTTCAACATCGGTTAAAGCAACGTCGCTATCGTTATACACAGTGATTATGTAATTGATAGTTTCACCTGGTTTAACTGCAATCTTATCCGCAGTTTTAGTTGCATGCCATTGGGCAAATAATATAGTGTGATCATCGTCATCAGTCACTGGCTTATCTGTTTCTGGAATGTTCGTCTTAGGATTTAATGGAATCGCTGTGACAATAGCTACATTCTTAAATGATTTTCCACTAAAGTTTGCAGGGAATGTCGCATCGTAATTTATGATAGATGAACTTTCACCTGGCTTTAATATACCAGGTACAGAGATTTTAACTTCTTTACCTAATAATGTACTTAATGCTTGATCAGTTATAACTATGTTAGTTAAGTCTGTTTCACCAATATTTTTTACAACAAATTTATATGTAACTTTGTCACCAGCCATTGCAACTGCTGGTCCACTTTTATCGAGTTGAACCTTAGGTACAAGTACTTTGTCTGTACCTGGCTTACAATCAGTTGTGCCTGTGATACAAGCATTAGCAACATTAACAAAGTTTGTTCCAGTGTAATTTGCTGGTAAAACATATGTTGTAGTAGCTGTTTTAGTTGCACCAGGTGCAATCGGGCCAGCAACGACAATTGTCTTAGCAATTGTATTATCTGTAATTGTAATACTCGGAATAGTAGTTTCACCAGTATTTTTTACAGTGAAGCTATATGTAATAGTGTCGCCTGGACGAGCTACATGGTTATCTGCAACTTTATTAAATGTCCAACTAGTTTGTAATTCTAAGTTTACAACAGCATCGTCTTGAGCTGGTTTTACAGCTTTTGTTGATCCATCGTCAAGCACTGCTTTACCATTAACTATAGCAATGTTTGTAAATTTATTATTTATAAATTTAGCAGCGATAGCCGATGTAACAACAGGTGTCGTATATTCTACAACCTGTGATTTTTCGTCTTTAGTTAAGACTCCATCAGTGCCAAGCTTAGAATTATCAATGTTAATAGTTGGAATACCAGAAAGACCAAATAGTGTCTTTAAGGTTTCATCTGTTATAACTAAGTCTTTAATAGGGACTTCATTAACATTTGTAACAATAAATTGGTATGTGATTGTTTCGCCCACACGAATTGTTGAATTACCTTTAACTGTTTTTTCTAACGTTATCTTAGGTGTCTTAACAAGTACCTCTGGAGAACAATCTGCAACATCTCCTGATTCCGCACACGCAACGTTAACGAATCTACCGCTAGCATCGAATGTTCCAGTTTTAGAAGTAAGTGTGCCGTTGTATTTAAACGTAATAGTATTTCCTCTAACCGATGCGTCAATTACAAATGTTTTTGTTTCGCCAACAGCAAGTGTGGAAATTGTAGTATTAAATCCAACATTGTTATCTTTGACAATAACATTATTTAATTTAGAAGTTCCAATATTTTTCACAGTTATTGTATAGGTATATGTATCACCGTCAACCGCAACTGTCTTAGATGTAGCTTTAGTTACTTCTAAACCGGGATTGAGATTCACTGTAATTTCAGCATCATCTTGTACTGGACCAACTGGTTTTGTAGTATCTGGTGTAGTTGTTCCTGGAACTACAACATCAGCTTTAGCAATAGCAATATTCTTAAATTGTGCACCTGCTAATTGTGCATTTGAGTCATGTGATTCAATATAAGATGAGAGTTTTTGTGTCATCTTAAATGTAGCGTTAACAGTCCAAGTTTCGCTTAGATCCAAGAGGCCATTATTATTAGTATCACCAGAAAAATCTGAAGTGATAAATGAAGTCTTTGGCGGATTTGATTCTCCCGCTGAAGTAAATAATGTAGGGATAGTATTGTCATTAAGTTTGACGTTTCCAAGCGCTGTAGCACCAGTATTTGTTAACTTAAATGTATATATAACATTATCGTTGATACTATATGTTGTCGCATTTGCCGACTTGTCTAATTTTAGACCTGGCTCATAAACAGTTACTTCAGGAGAACAAGGTACCGTACCAGTTGGTGACAGACACGCGATATTTTTAAATTTACCATCAGTGAATTGTTTTGTTGCAATAACTTGATTATCTCTTGTAAACGTCAGTGTATTATTACCATCATAAGTAGCAACAACATTTATTACAACTTTTTGTCCAGCATTAATATTAAATGGACCAAAATTTACTCCGAGGCCACGTTCATAAACTGTTACATTAGTTGCGTCACCAGTACCAGTATTTTTAACAGTAATAGTATAAGTAACAGTATCGCCAGCTTTTGTTACTACCTTCTCAGAAACTTTCTTATTAATAGTCAATGACGGTGTTGCTGTTACTGTAATGGTCGCATCATCTTGACGAGTTAGCGATTGTCCATCAATTACTGTTTTTGCATTTACACTTGCAGTATTAGCAAAAGTGACTGTATTGGACTGAGATGTACCTTTAATTTCTTTATAGAGTTTTTCAGTCATAGTGTAGTTAATATTAACTGTACATGTTTCACCAATTTCAAGTATATCGTTTTGTACTTTGTCACAAAAGACACCTGGATCAGTTATAGAGTACTGAGTTTTAACATTATTATTAACACCATCATTTGCACTTGCAAATAATGCTTTTAAGGTATCGTCCTTGATTACAGTGTTGTTTAATAAAGCTTTTCCTGTATTCTTTATAGAAATTACATACTTTCCATTTTGTGTAACAATTAAGTTAGTTGGAACAGCTGTTTTAGTTATTGATAAATCAGCAACGTCTATAGTTGCGTTATCACAAATATTAACCTCTTTAATACAAGCTGTATTGATCAAAGAGTTGTTTGAGATTGATACAGTCTTGTTAGAAGACAAATCATTGTTTTGTGATTTCAAGAAAGTAATTGACCTATTAGCTAAATCAAATTTACCAACAAGTGTTATTGTTATACTTCCATTATTTGGTTCTATAGATACAGTCTTAGACAAACCAAATAGGCTGTCAGTAATTGTTCCTTCGTAACTAGCATCACCTGTGTTTTTAGCCGTAATTGTATAAGTTACTGTCTGACCGTCATATGATAAAACTGACGGATTAACTTTTTTGTCAATAGTTACGATTGGTTTAATAATTTTTATATTTGCATCATCTTGAACCTGTGCAGGATTAGATGGACTTTGTCCAGGCAAAACAACGCCAGTACCATTAGCAATAGCTATATTTTTAACTGTTTTCGGAGAATCAGTAGGTACTGTTATCTCGCGAGAATTACAGGTAAACGTTTCATTAACTGCTAATACCCTGCCATTTAGAGAGCTAACGCAGTCTGCAAGAGCATCACTTCTTTTTGAAGTTAAAGTAGAGTCTGTTAGGTTTATATTTTTTACTGGAATTTGTCCAATATTTTTAATATCAAAACTATAAATAAGTTTGTCGCCAATTCTTACTTGAACAGGATTTGATACCGGAGCATCTTGACCATTAACTTTTTTAATTATTGATAGCGCAGCTGGTTTTGCTGGTAAAAGTTCAATAATAAATTCGCATCGAGTATTAGAACCAGGTGCTAAATTAGATGTTGAAATTTTATCTTTCGCAGATTCAGAATCATTTAGTGGCGTGCTCGAACCTAGAGCTACACATTTGTCACCTGAGATAACTCGGTAATTATTAGGAATGTTATTTGCAATACTCAAATCAGCACTAAATTTAGTAGTTGGCTTTCCGGATTTAACAACGTATCCATCTCCACTTGAAATAGTAGTTACGTTACCTTGAAATATATTTGTAGCATTAAGATTTACTGTTCCAGCATAAGGACTTAAAGAACCGTTAGATCCTTTGACCATTATTCTCACACCTACTGTTGAAACAGGTATTACTGGATTTTTTTCGTATACGAATTCACAGTATGTTGTACCACCTGGTTTTTGGTTTTGGATTAATATTTGGCCGTTAACTCCAACAGAGTCTCCCGCTTCAGCAAGTATTGGTGCTTTGCCATCCCATTTATCACGTTCGCATCGCTCAGATATAGGATGATAGCCAGCAGGAATACCAGCACGTGCACGCATGTCCCAATCAGTAGCAGTATTGAAAGTTTTTGTTGCCCATGGGTTTAAAGGATCACCAGTAGTAGTTACTGTTCCAGCAGCTGGACCAGTAATAGTTATTGGAATAGAACGATTAACAAAAGTACCAGGAGCAGTTTTCTCAAAAGCACTAAATGCTAAACGGGTAGGAGTTTTACAAACATCCGCAGCAGCTAGCTTTAATAAATTACCTAGATCATTAAGACTCCTAGATGTATAAACTTTTCCTCCACCAGCAAGACGAACAAGATGTGAATAATTATCTCCAGAAAAATCACCAATAGCAACAGGAATCACACGAACACCAGCAGCGCGAGCAAAATCAGCAGCATTATAAGCAGCAGCAAGATCATCTGGATCTGTACCATCAGCATTAGGAATGCCAGCAGCAGTGTAAGTGCCGCCAGCAGCTACAGCAGCTCTTGTCTCTGCGTTATTAGTAGTTGGTTCACCATCAGTAAACATAATAATTGCATCAGGAAAAGGATCTTGACGAGAAGAAAGTATATTTGTTATAGCACCTTCCCAGTTAGTAAGACCTTCAGAGTTAGCAGCTAGACCATCATCATAAAGATCACCAGAAGAATAGTTGGTAGCACCAGTTTTAAACTTCACACCACTAACTATCTGATTCTGCCAGTTAGAAGCAGTCTGATCTTTAAGATTAAACCAGCCACCAGTATTAACACGTCTAGATGCAGAAGCAAAAGTATAATAATCAGTATAAGAATCAGGACCAATAATAGAATTATTTAATAATGTTACGCCTCTTTTAATTGTGTCAACATTTGCTTGAGATCCACCAAACTCGCTAACGCCAATTGAGGAAGAACGATCCAGGCTAACAGCAATTCTCGCTCCACAATCACCACTAGCAAAAGCCTTAGCACTACTAGTTTTAGTATTAACCCCAGCATATGAAGGCAACATTCCAATCGCTAATACCAACAATAAAAAGAGCGCAAAGTTAGCTTTCCAAATCTTTCGCATTGATGAAAACCTATAAGTTAGTGTTCGGATCATGGTTCCTCCGTGATAAAATTGCAACTTGGTTCGTTGCATATCACACCATTGTACTTTATGTGTTATTTTTACGCAAATCTCATTACAGCCTTATATTAGTACCTTATAATGCGCAAAAATAAACCTCCCTGTTAAAGGGAGGTTTATCAATAAATACTAGCTTCTAATTACAAAAACTATATTGTCCTACGCTTGCGAGTTAAGAAATAAATCGCAACACCAGCACCCAACATCAA
>JAGPDB010000009.1 GCA_018057765.1 Acidimicrobiia bacterium | reverse complement strand
TCTAAATCTTCGATGGATTGATCTGTCGATTTTGTTATTTCCGTAAACATCGAAGCCTCAGCAAAAGAACCAGGCACATCGAAAGCCCCTAGTTGTTTAGGCGAATCAAATCCGTCGAGAATCTGACATTTTTTTCCACCAGAATCTGAGTAAGAATCAATACTCAACAACGGCGTCACGACCAGAGAAGCAAGCGCTAAAACAAATACCATCGATAAGATTATTCTTAATATTTTCTTGACTCTCTTAATTGCTCCAAGTCTCTTTCGAAAGAAAAATAAACCTACTCCATAAGCGAAAACTATTACCCATAAAATTAAAATATTTCCTAATGTTAAAAAACGAAAGAAAGCCATACGCTGGTCATCATAATTTGAAAGATTTAGAGCAATATCTTCTTTACTTAAAGTGCCCTTAAATTGCTTTTTGAAATTATCTTTTTGTGTTTTAGCATCATACGAACTTCTATCATATGCACAGATCTGCAATAACGATTCTTCTCCTGTTCTAATAATCGTTTTGTCTTGGCGACGGTCCAATTCTTGCTTAGCAAATTCGAGCAATATTTTCTTTAGCAATACTGTTTTTACTGCAGGGTCGCTTACACTTTTTAAATCATACTTATCTACCACTTTCAAATTAGATTCAGAACGATCATCCATATATTTCAAATCAGCATCTGCCGTTTTACTAACTATAGGTTTCGGATTAGAAAACGCGCTCGGACAAGTTTGACCACTATCCCCACCTTCAATTCCTGGTGTAAAAAGTGCGGCCGTATAAATAGTTGTAAATGAAATCAGGAAAATAAACACGAAAGCAAGTACACGAAATAGCGAAGGAAGTAGCTTTTTTACCATGCGATTGTATCGTCACAGGGCCAGCCTATATTGAGCGATAATATATTTCCACTAAGTGAGAACTAGCATGAAACCTATACAAAATGGACAAAAAGTAAATGTTCGGGTACAACTCGCTGGTCTATGGACAGTAATTATATTTATTTATATTTATATAGATTATTTTCATTTATATTCGCTGGGAACAATTACAGACATAATAGGTGGAAGAATTTTCGAGTTTAAAAAAATAGTTTAGGTTGCATTGCAATCAGGCCCCTATAGAGAGAGTATAAATGGACAATTTATAGCTAGACTCGAAAAATGACATCAATATACGACTTATCTTTTAATACTCCTGCCGGCGAAGAAATATCTATGAAAGATTTCGAAGGCAAACCGGTACTAGTAGTTAACACTGCTACAAAATGTGGTTTGCGTGGACAATTTAGTGAACTCGAAGAGTTATATCAAAAACATAAAGATGATGGACTTGTTGTTCTTGGATTCCCATGTAGCCAATTCGCTGGCCAAGAACCTGAAAGCAACGAAAACATGGTTGAGACATGCCAAATAAATTTTGGTGTCACATTTCAATTGAGCGAAAAGATCGATGTTAACGGTTCTGATACTCACCCAATATTTAAATATCTAAAAAGCAATACCAGTTCGCTATTTGGTTCTCGTATCAAATGGAATTTCACAAAGTTTCTGATATCACCAGAAGGCAAAGTATTAAAACGCTACTCACCCACCACCAAACCAGATTCCATAGAAAAGGATATAGAAGAGTTGCATTTCGATTAATTTAGCATCTATATAGAACTATAAAATACGGAATAAATGACCAGCTACTCTGTAGAGTGCTACCAAGAAGCGCTCCGACATACTTCATGATAGGGATACCAACAAGAATCAATAGCCACCATACTAAAGGCATTCGCCAAAGTGTTAAGCGTTTAAAACATTTTTCTATCAGTATTATTAATTTCATCTTTGTTTGACATACAAATACCACTTTATATTTTCATATTTAATTGTTCATTCAACATTGTAATCACATACGTTATATAAATTTTTCTTAACCTATATCAATGATAACATTTAGTGGAAAGGGATTAGATCATGATGAGATCAATAATTAATCTTACAATTAGAAATTAGTAATCGCACCAGTCTCGGCACCCTTAGCCAACTTCGCGTACTTGGCTAAGAATCCTGAAGTGTAACGTGGTTCTGGAAGTTTCCAATTTTTGCGTCGTTCAACCAACACAGACTCATCAACAATCAAATCTATTGTGTGTTCTAGAGCATCGATAATAATCTTGTCGCCTTCTTCAACAAAAGCAATTGGCCCACCATCCAGCGCTTCGGGAGCAACATGGCCAACACAGAAACCATGAGTACCACCACTAAAACGTCCATCAGTAATAAGAGCACAATCGCCACCACGACCTGCACCTTTCATCGCACCAGTTACAGCTAACATTTCACGCATACCTGGGCCACCTTTGGGACCTTCATAACGAATCACAAGAATATCACCAGGATTAATACCGCCAGCCAAAATCTTTTCCATCGCCAAATCTTCACCATCGAAAACTCGGGCAACACCCTCAAAATGCATTTGGTCTTTATTCAAACCTGCAACCTTAACAACGCTTCCTTTAGGCGCCAACGAACCAGTAAGAATAGAAATTCCACCAGCAACATTTATAGGGTCATTCAAAGCATGGATAACTTCCCCATCAGCCTCGCGCGGTTGTGCAGCCTCAATATTTTCAGCAACAGTTTTACCAGTAACAGTTAAAGCATCACCATGTAAAAGATCAGCATCTAAAAGTTCTTTCATAACAACTTCAATACCACCAATTTTATCTACATCGATCATATGATATTTACCATGAGGTTTCGTATCAGCAATATGTGGAACCCTCGCCGCAATCTTATTAAAATCAGCCATGCTTATATCAACATGAGCCTCATTAGCAATAGCAAGAATATGTAGAACAGCATTTGTTGAACCACCCAAAGCCATAAGCATGCTAATAGCATTCTCGAAAGCTTTTCTAGTCAAAATATCTCTCGGACGAATACCAAGTTCAAGCAAATTCATTACAGCTTGACCAGATTGGAAAGCAAAAACATCACGACGATTATCAGGAGCAGGAGGAGTTGCAGAACCAGGCAAACTCAAACCCAAAGCCTCTCCAAGAGACGCCATTGTATTAGCAGTAAACATACCAGCACAAGCACCTTCACTCGGGCAGGCTTTATGTTCAATAAGACTTAACTCTTCGTCACTTAAAGCACCAGTAGCATTAGCGCCAACAGCCTCAAAGACATCAACAATATCTATAGCTCTACCATTATGCATACCAGGTAAAATCGAACCCGCATAAACAAATACGCTCGGCACATTAGTACGAGCAGCCGCCATCATCATACCCGGCAAAGATTTATCACAACCCGCCAAAGCAACTAGAGCATCAAGACGTTCAGAGTGAATAACACACTCAACACTGTCGGCAATGATTTCACGCGAAACCAAAGAACCACGCATACCTTCAGTACCCATCGAGATACCATCACTAACGGCAATAGTGCAAAATTCAAGAGGAAAACCACCAGCGTCTTTAACACCAAGTTTTGCCTGCTTAGCCAAACGATCAAGAGGCATATTACAAGGTGTAACCTCATTCCAAGACGAGGCAACAGCAACCTGAGCTTTTGTCCAATCATTATCGCCCATACCAACAGCTCGGAGCATCGCGCGCGCCGGCGCCCTATTCGGACCATCTGTTACATCATACGAGTTTATTTTTGTTGGGTGTTTGGGATCAAAAGGCATGCTTAAATGCTAGCGCATTGACAGTATAAATATAAACCTGTAGAGAAGAGCCTTGCTATATTGGATGCCAGACCACCTAACTAGCTCCTGGGTACTTCTATCTTGCAAATGTAAGCACCAAAACCGGAATATTTAAAACGAGAATACGTATAGTGGTTATATGACTGCTAATGAAGTTTGGGATCAGAAAAAGCATAATTCGTCTCCATTCGATTTTTTAATAGATGCACTCAATAATGGTGTCTGTTGCACCATTGGAGAGCTAACTTTATTTAATAGCGTCCCGGTAACGTCATCAAAAAGAAATGCTTACAGCGCAAAAATCTCCCACCGTAAACATAACCACGGAGAAATAATTGAAGCAATAGTATTAGTTAAACTTTCAAAAAAAGAGAATCTTCTAAGAAATCATGTTGATACAATATTGCAACTTTCAAATATGGAATACATTTATAAAGATTGTTCATTCGCTATAAACGACATCTAACATTTATAATAGAAAATAAATTTACAACCAACCAGGTTAGGAGCCTAATTAATGAATGATACAACAGTTATCAACAAGGAAAGCCAGCTAGTAAATATAATTTCTAAAATCAAAGAGAATGTAATTGCTATGGATGTAATCGTTGGTATTTTCGGAGCAACAATAATTAGCCTTACTGCACGAATATCGATTCCTCTTTGGTTCACACCAGTACCAATTACCGGACAAACACTCGGTGCTATTGGATGTATACTCGCCATGAAAAGATATAGAGCAATTCTTAGTACATCATTTTATATTATATTTGCAATGCTTGGACTACCAGTCCTAGCATCACAGACAACAGGACTATACGGAATTTCATGGTTAACAAAACCAGTATCAGAAGTAGGATTTATTAGCGGCGCAAGCATCGGATATGTTTACGGATTTCTACTAGCTGCAATAATATGTAAATTAGTTATTAGAAATAAAACAACAATACTTGCAATGACAATAAGCACTCTAATATTTACGATAGTCACTTACGTATGTGGTGTTTTCTGGTTACAACACAGTCTACATCCACTATATGGAACTCCGTTTTTTGGTGGACCTAATAGTGCATTCGCATTAGGGTGCTGGCCATTCCTCATAGGCGACCTGCTCAAAAGTGCGTTAGGTATAGGAATAGCTAAATCATATAAGAACAGTACAAACAAAAAATAGTTTACTGCTCAATACCATCAACAATTTTTAACGACTCGTTTCCTATTAGGTAATAATCTTTTGGATCCCCATCAACAACTATTGCACTAAAATTATCTATAGCAAAAATAGTGCCAATAAAATCTTGTGCAACTTTCAACAGATTTTCTCTACGCGTTTTAGGAAATACAGAACTATTTAAATGAGGCTTGATAGATACATCAACCACATTTAAATATTGAGACACACCGTAATCTTCGCTCTCATCATATATTTCTAAATAAGCGCTTGTTGAGTTACGTCTACCCAACACCATAGAGCCAGCACTAATACCGACATAGACTTTAGATTGAAGGAGCATACGTAAAGAATCACTAAAACCAGTTTTATCAAAAACACTCATCAGATAATCGGTATGACCACCAGTAACAAAAATAATATCAGAAACACTTAATCTCTCAACAACCTTTTCTTTACTCAAACCCAAAAGGTTGACAAGTTCGAAACTCCCACCAAAATTCTCTTTGACATGACGCCAATCATCAAAGAGCCAAGTATGGTCACCATTTTCGACGGTATAACCTCCATTAATCAAAGCCACGTTAATATCACTACGACTCTTACCCACCAGCTCTTCACATTTCGCTATAACCACTTCGTGAGTAAAACCGTTAGATGTAAGTAATAATTTCATATAAATAATATTAGTATCTACTATGACATATTGAACAAATATGATGTATTGTTGTAAAATATTAAACGTTCAACCTATTTATAATACGAAAGATACGAATGCAAAAAGAATTAGAAGCACAGGAACTACGTCTTGAAGCATTAATGCAAGCACTCCCATATATTAAAGAATTTAACGATACAGTAATAGTCATAAAATATGGTGGTAGCCAGCTACGAGTTGGACTCGAATTAGATTCATTTGCTGATGATATTGTTTTACTGCGCTCTTTAGGTATTAAGGTAGTTGTAGTCCATGGTGGTGGACCTCAAGTTGACGACGCGATGAAAGTTTACGGCAAAGAACCAGAATTTATTGAAGGTTTAAGAGTCACAGACTATGAAACTTTAACAATTGCGCGTATGGTCCTTGTAGGTAAGGTAGGTCGCGATATAGTTGCAGCGATTAACCGTCATGGTGGGTATGGTGTTGGTACAACTGGCGAAGATGGCCGATTGATGATTGCAAAAAAGAAAAATCCAAAACTTGGGTTTGTTGGTACGGTAACTGAAGTTCGTACTTCAATTCTCGAACGTCTATTTAGCGAACAGCTGATACCAGTAATATCGACTATTGGCGTTACAGAAGATGGTGAATCACTAAATATAAATGCCGATGAGGCAGCAGCGGCAATCGCAATAGGATTAAAAGCAAAGAAATTAATTATCATGTCTAATATTCCAGGCATAATGAAAGATATTACTGATCCGGATTCAGTTATCAACAATATGACAGTTGAAGAAGCCACTAAATTAACTAAATCGGATACAATATCTGCGGGTATGATCCCCAAGATTAAAGCATGCATAGATGCTGTAGCTGGCGGAGCTGAACGTTCACACATAATTGATGGCCGACAAAATCACTCGGTACTTTTAGAACTATTTACCGAAACTGGTGTTGGCACAATGATAACGCCTTAAAGAACGAATACATTTATGAATGACTCAAATCTACTTGCAACATATCCACCTTTTAACACTAAATTATTAAATGGTAATGATGTATTTTTATATGACGATAAAGGAAATGAATATTTAGATTGTCTTGCTGGAATTGCTGTAGTTAGTCTCGGACACGCGAATGTGGAAATTGCAAATGTTATTGCTGAACAATCCAAAAAACTTATTCATGTCTCGAATTATTTCGAAAACGAATACACACAAAGTGTTGCTAGTAAAATCAATGAAAAAATTACTTTGACATTTGAAGATACTGATGGAAAAGTATTTTTTAGTAATTCTGGAGCTGAAGCAAACGAGTGTGCAATTAAAATTGCAAAGCGTTTTGGTAAAGGAAAAAAATATAAATTCTTAACAGCAGTAAATTCTTTTCATGGTCGTACTTTGGCAACATTAGCAGCGACTGGTCAAAGCGCGAAGCACAAGAATTTTGCTCCATTGCCGGACTATTTTAAATATTTTGAATTTGGAAATGCAGAATCATTAAAAGACCAAATCGATGACGAATGTATTGCAGTTATGATTGAAGTTATACAAGGTGAAGCTGGAGTTAGAGTTAGCGATCAAGCTTTTTTTGATGATGTTCAAAAGATATGTAAAGAAAATGATTTGTTATTGATTGTTGATGAGATACAAACCGGGATGTGCAGAACTGGCAAATGGTTTGGCTTTCAAAATTATAATCTAAAACCAGATATTGTCACTATGGCGAAAGCACTCGGTAATGGTTTTCCAGTTGGCGCATGTTGGAGCGAAAATAGCGTTGCAAAACTGATGGAAGTTGGAGATCATGGCTCTACATTTGGTGGTCAGCCACTGGCATTATCTGTTGTAAATTGTGTATTTGATATTTTAGAGCGTGAAAGCTTTGCATCGCATACAGATAAAATAGGTAAAATATTTATAGATAGCCTGATTGAGTCTGGTTTATTCTCCGAAGTTCGAGGCCTAGGCCTATTGATTGGTGCAGATATCAATATAGATGTTGTTGGTGTCGACGCCCACCAATATGTTAAAAATGCGTTGAAGAACGGATTGATCATAAATGCAACAAGCGAGAAAACTATCCGTATAGCTCCTCCATTAACATTTAAGGAAGAACATATTTTTAAAACAGTCGAAATTTTAAAGAAATCTGTTGCTAGCTAATAAAGTAAATAGAAAATAGTATTATTTTTTATAACTTAACGCACTAAAGTGAGGCTACAGGTGCTTGTAGAGAAACAACTCCACTAATACCAGCAAGAATATCGTTAACACCTTCCAATGCTGGCAAATCTGAAACTTTAAAAGAACCAACATTTACTTCATCTGTAATTTTTGCTACGCCATTGGGTTCTCCATTAAGAATTTTAGGATCTCCTACAAAACAGGAATGCAAAGATGGATTATCTGTGCCCATCCAATCTGACATTGAGTCGCCTATCATCCAAATACCTTCAGGTTTTAAAGGATCATTTTCCAAAACCCATTGAAGTGCTAAACGTTTGCCAGTTCGAAAATCTGCAATTGGATGTAATCCCAGATAATTATGTTCTGGTGAACAATCTATCCCAAATTCAACACCTGAGTTTGAAAAAATAATTGTTAATTCTTCAGAAACCATTCGAATTAGATCGCGAGAACCAAAGAGCGAGAAGCTGTTTGTTCTATTAGCGCCAATTGCCCATTGAGTATTAGTGTCAATTTCTTCTCCACCAAACTCAGGAGCGACAATATCATTCGCTCGTGTGATTTTTTTCCTATCAGCAAATTTCTGTGCAGTAGTTACAGCAACTTCTAATAAACTTGATGGAAATTCTTTAAGTGAGATTATTTCGCTACCATTGAAATATAGATTTCCGTTTTCAGCCAAAATTGGTGTAGTTGGATCAAGACCTAATCGTTTAGACAATACTTTTAGCTGCTCTAACGGGCTGTCTGAACATAATCCTATTATAACTTTTTTAGATTTAAGTTCATCAACTAATTTTCTAAAATCACTTAAATGTTGTTGGTTAAAGTTTAAATTTTTTTGAGAGTCACCAATTAAAGTTCCATTTAAATCTATGAAAATATAGTGTGCCATATCTTGTCCTCAATCCGTTTTGCATCTTTCAATTCCATTGCTATATTACAATCTGGTCGTGAACTGTCAAAAACAGTTCGTCCTCGCTCTTGACCATCTAAAACGACTCTCACACCAGATTCTTCCCATTTTGCATCTGATTGATTAAATAATAACCATATTGCTAATGGGTCGTGTAAACATAAAGTATCTTCTCGTTGATGGTTATATTTTTCAAACCAGGCATGCATAGCATTTTTGAGCCACCAGGTTGTTGCATCATGAACTTTAATTGCTTCTACTTTTTCGTATCCCCAAGATACTTTTCGTGTTACATCTAATGGCACTAGAATAGTAGTATTTATAGGTTGTTCAAAATATGAATCTGCGCCTACAGGATCAAAAGCAATGTTAGTTTCAGAATAATCTGTTTCATTGCCGGGTTCATTAAATACGCCACCCATGATAGAAATAGTTGATAGGTTAATACGATCTTTAAATATTGGGTGTTTATGAGAAAATGCGCTCAATGTTCCAAGAGAAATTCCGCTATTATATGAAGCCAAATTATTATTATTCGAATTTTCACAATATTGTACTTCGCTAGCAGAATAGGAATTACTATCTATATGAATATTCCACACACCATCTGGTCCGTGGAAATAATCAGGAAAAGGTCGCTCAATATGTCCATTTTCCGGTAATTCCGAATTTGGCGCCATAAGCCAATTTGGAGCACAATATTTTATAAATTCAGCAGCATTTTTTGCTATGAGCTCTACTGGGCCATTACCAAAACAAGGCAATAAAGCATGATTTGCTACTGGGGACAATTTAGATAGAAGTGCGAGAGCGATAATATCATCGATACCAGGATCTGTACTTACTATTAATTTCTCATTAAAAATCTGATTTTCCACGCAAATATAATAACTTATATTAACCAATAGAGCAAAATCAGCATCACTAAACCGATTAGGAAAAATACGTCTAAATAGCATATAATATTTGCCAAAATTTTAGACACCATAAAGAGACAATTCATGCAGACTATAGATATCAGCCAATCCGTAATAAGTACGAAGCCCAATACATTTACGTTCCTACTTAGAGATGACACCGTCGAGGTCGTAGAGGACTTCGAAAAGCGTGCCATTGCGCTAGGTCATAATTTTAGTGATGAAATGCGATCCCAACTTCATCTTGCGTATCAAGAATTTATGGAGGGGCTCATTAAAGTTTATAAGGATAATTCTGATGTTCGTAATACAATAATTGAAGTAGTTGAAGCAAGCGTTGTCAATAAAATCAGAAATCAGAAAATTGCTGATTTCATCAGTACATGTGATGATGAATGTGTTGTGGTGACTATGGATCCACTTTGTAACTTCCCCGACACTATCCCTTTTGCTGTTTCAAGATTGTTTAATAGTACTGGGTCAGTCTCAACTAAATTAACAAATCGTCCGGGTAGCGTTCCTATATTTGAGCAGATCGATGCAATTCGCACTGCGTCTAGAGGTAAAAAAATAATTTTGGTAGAAGACGATCTATTTTCAGGGTCGACAATAAACCGTACAATGGCATTATTTAGAGGTGACGCTGCGAATGGCGGAGAAATCGAAATAGATGTAGCAGCGGTATTCCCAGGTATTCAAGTAATAACAGATGTTCCGTTAGCCTTCGGTGATGAAATCCATGTAGACCCAGTTTATAGCGTTTATATACCTGCGGGATGTAAAATTGATGTTTTAGTTAATGTTGGAGATCCACGAGATTTCTTAGTTGGTGGAGATGGATTAGTCACTGAAGTTGGTCGCATGCCATATGTCCGACCATTTATTTCCCCTAACGCGAGGGCTTCAGTACCTCACGACAGAGAAATTATTTTTTCATTAGAAGTCCTAAGATTAACTAAAAGATTTTATAGTGTAGCTGAGGAAACAACAGGAGTACTTTGGCCAGCAAATATCTGTGAACCTGCAGCTTCAAATGGCCTAATCCATCATGGCTTTGTAGAACAAGATAGAACTCATGATACAAGTATGACAGATGTTATTGAAAAAATACAAAGACATCCTCTTCTTGAACTGAACAATCCTGAACCTGCACTATCCGATTTCTAGGAAGTACCCATATTTTCTTCGATATATCCAAAGGTTAAATCGTTAGTCCATATCCATCCGGTGCCATACCCAACGCCTAAATCTACATTTAATACGATTTCTCGATTTTTCATATATTCACGAATTTTCTCACGCTGTTCGTCGCTATAATTATCAATAATAGACTCACCATTTTTTAACACTATATGATCACCATAAGAAATCGACAATTTCGTAAAATCATAATCGATTGAACTGGCACCTAATTCAGAAGCAACTCTCCCCCAATATGGATCGTTACCAAACCAAGAGCATTTTACTAACTGACAATTAGCAACTCTTCGTGCACCATGGTTTGCCTCATCATCATTTTTTGCACCTATAACATTTATGCATACAGTATGTGTAGAGCCTTCAGCATCATCACACATTTGTTTAGCTAAAGATTGGCATACCTCAAGCATCGCATCCGCAAAATCATCTATGTTTATCTCGTCTGTTTTAGCACTTGAAAAAACAAGTACAGTATCATTTGTCGACTGTGCTCCGTCGACTGTAAGTTTATTAAAACTTCTTCCTACTGCACTAGAAAGACTTGATTGTAAATCGCTTAATTTTACACTTGCATCAGTTGTAATGAATCCAAGCATAGTTGCCATATTTGGTTGAAGCATCGCTGCGCCTTTTGCTATTGCACCAAGAGTGAATTCAGTACCATTTTTATCCGTATATTTTTTCAGGAAAGTTTTTTCTAGCGTATCAGTAGTCATGATTGCTTTACTAGCAAGTTCACCACCATCAACACTTGATTCTTTTATCGCTTGTGGAATTGAATTGACAATATTTTCTATTGGTAATTGATAGCCAATTAATCCTGTTGAACAGACGCCAACTTGCGATACATCAATATTTAAAGTCGAGCTGACAGCTTTAGCCATTTTTGATGCATTTATATATCCAGTTTCGCCAGTTGCAGCATTGGCATTTCCACTATTTATAATCACGCCTACTAAATTCCCACCACTCTTAGCAAGATGTTCACGAGTAAGCGTAACCGGCGCTGCACAAAGTTTGTTGGAAGTAAAAACTCCAGCAGCCATAACAGGTTTATTGTCAAGTGACCCAATATATGTTAGATCGAGTTTGTCTTCGGGTTTGATACCACCATGGATACCAATCGCTTTAAATCCAGCCACACCAGTTACAGTCATTACAGCTCCTTATAAAAAAATCTAATTAATTATACAATTTTGACGCAGTTTATACCGAATATCTTTATATCAAGTTAGACTTTATATATGGAAAAAGTAAATGTTGGTATTATTGGTGGTTCTGGATATACAGGCGTTGAACTTCTTCGCATCCTTTCAACACACCCAAATTTTGATGTGAACTATATAAGTGCAAATTCCTATGCCGGGCAATCCATTGCTAAAACATATCCGGCATTAGCAAGCGCTTATAAAGAGTCTAAATTTGAGACTTTTGACCTAGAACAAGTTAATAAAAATGATCTCCTATTTTTTTGTATGCCACATGGAAAGTCACAAGATATAATTAATCAATGCAAAGATGTTAAATATATTGTTGATTTGAGTAGCGATTTTCGCCATAAAGATAAAGACATCTATGACCAATATTATGGTGCAACCCATTTGTACCCAGAAATGTTAAAAGATTTTATTTATGGATTGCCAGAATTATATAGAGATGATATAAAAGATGCAAAAAAAGTTGCTGCAGCTGGTTGTTATCCGACAGCATCTATACTAGCCATCAAACCGTTTATTGACACAGATTTTATTTCTAAAGATAGAATAATTATCAATGCATTTTCAGGTTTATCCGGTGCAGGAAAAGAACCTACAGAAACAAATATTTTTTGCAATATTAGTGATAATACCTTTGCGTATAAACTCAGCAATCACCGTCATACTCCTGAAATAGAAACACATATTGACTCACAAGTTTTATTCACACCGCATTTAATTCCTACGAGCAGAGGAATATTAACTACATCTTACGGGTCTATCAACAAAAAAGTTAAGCAAAATGATATAAATGAGATGCTTGCTGAAAAATATGATAATGAAAAATTTGTTCATGTTTTAGATGCTCCTCCACAAATTAAATCAGTTTTAGGCACAAATATGGTCCATGTATATGCCCACCTAGATGAGCGAACAGAGCAAATAATAATGATGAGTGCTATAGATAACCTATATAAAGGCTCGAGTGGTCAAGCAGTTCAATGTGCAAATCTGATGTTAAATATTGAAGAAGATACGGGCTTGTTAGTTTCCGGAATGTACCCATGAACAATGGTGCTTTAAGTAAATTTTCTTTACATTCAGTAAACAAAGAAGATATATCTATATGTTGGGATATACTTTCAAAAGATGTTTCGATATTACCAGCGTCTTGGCCAAAGCATAGAAAGCTCTTCACGAATTGGATATTAAACACTGATGATGAATTGTATAATTTCAGAAATACAATATTTAATGACAATAATCACTTAGTTGGCATTATTTGTGCCGAACTTGTTGACGAAAAAAGCGAAAAAAAATTCATGCTTGGAAGACCAGGAGAAGTTAATATCTCTTATGTTACATTTCCTGAATTCGCCAGACAAGGTATAGCCTCATTTGCTTTAGGAGAAATGACGAACCTAGTTTGTAAAGCTGGTTATGCTCCGATATTGCGAATTGCGATTTGGAATAAGGCATCTGCAAAAGTCGCTCAAAAATGTGGTTACAAAAAATCTAACTCAGCAGTTGTGATACAAGATTATTTTGATGAAGAGCCAACAATACTAGATGTTTATAGGTTTGATTAACCAATGACCATTGGCATGCCAGTAGATGTCAATGGGACTTGTTTCGCACTGTAACCAGAGCTAAAGCCGATGGAACTATCTGCAGCTGCAATGGTAAAATAAACATGATTTCCTGTGGTATGGGAATAGAATAAACCACTACCATTAGTTTCTACCGCAGTTAGGTTATCTACATCTTCAGTTTTAGTAACAACTCTTCCAAGCAGGTCTATGATTTCACTATTAGTCATTCTTACTGTATATCCATCATCACCAGCTACTACTGATACAAAATCAGTTATATTTGCTGGGGTATTCGAACTTGGTATTAGTAACAAAATTTACTCCTTTAAATATCGATTTCGATACAATACCAGAATGTTAGATTAAAAGCAAAAAAGCTATCAATTGACGATAATATAAAAGATTATAGCTAGAATTTATATATGGCAAAATCCCAAAAATCATTAAAACTTTATTCATGGAATGTTAACGGAATTCGTGCAGTATCTAAAAAAGGTTCACTTACAGAGTTTTTTGATAGACACGATCCAGATATCTTCTGTTTACAAGAAATTAAGGCAAACGAAGAACAGATAGCTGATGAAGCAACAATATTGGAGACATTTTCAAAATATAATTTTTATTTTAATAGTGCTACCAAAAAAGGATATAGCGGAACTGCAATATTTAGTAAGGTTGAACCAATAAATGTTATTAATGACATTCCACAAAAGATAGCTTCAAAATATAATTTAGAAGATAAATATGGTGACACAAACAAGGAAGGTCGAATAATTGCTTGTGAGTTTGCAGCTTATTACCTCATAACCATGTATACACCAAATGTTAAGAATACTTTAGAACGTTTGGAGTTACGCAAAAATTGGGATAATGCAATTTTAGAATATGTTAAGAAACTAGAAAAAAAGAAACCAGTTTTATTTTGTGGTGATTTAAATGTAGCCCACAATGAGATAGATTTAGCGAGACCAAAACCAAATGTTGGGAAAGCTGGTTTTACAGAATCTGAACGTAGCGCAATGCAAACTTATATTGATAATGGTTATGTCGATACTTTTCGTTTTTTATACCCAGATAAAAAAGATATATATTCTTGGTGGTCTGCACGAGGAGGCGCTAGAGACAAGAACGTTGGCTGGCGTATAGATTATTGGCTTAGTAGTTCATCTCTTAAAAATAAAATTGTTGAAGCTAAAATACACACAGACGTATTTGGTTCGGATCACTGCCCTGTTAGTCTAACTCTCGCTATGGATTAACCCAAGATAGTTTTAACATCTTTTAAAAACTCTTCAATCGCACTTTGTGGAGTTGCCCAAGAAATGACAAGGCGGATCTTTTGTTTATCATTTCCTATTTTCTCGTACCTATAGAAACCATATAACTTTTCTAACTCATCGAGATGTACAGTTTCAAATATTGGAAATATTTGATTTACGAGTGCTTCATTTTCAAACTCTATACCAAGTTCCACTAAGCCGTCATACATTTTTTTTGCACCATCACAAGCATGTTTCGCTACTTTAATAAACAAGTCATCTTCATCAAAAAAACGTGCAAATTGTGCACCTATCGCTCTGGCTTTACCTAAAATTGCGCCGCGTTGTTTCATATGATTTCTAAAATAAGGCTGTAAAAGAGGATTAGTAATCACGATTGCTTCACCGAAGAGACCGCCATTTTTTGTTCCACCAATATAAAACATATCAATACCAAGAGCGCCAAATTCTTCAGGTGTCATATCTGATTTTGCAGACGCAAATGCCATAGGTAAACGAGCACCATCAACAAAAACATATAAACCGTGAAATTTTGCGCGATCAATCACAGACTTTAACTCAGCTTTAGTATATAAGTTTGCAGTTTCAGTAGATTGGGTTAGATATAAAATTCTTGGGATTACTGTATGCTCATCCTCATATGTGAGCATTGCTTTTTCTATATGATCTGGTGTAAGTTTTCCATCTGGTGTATCTAAATAGATTATTTTGTGACCAACAGCTTCTATTGCTCCGGCCTCATGAACATTGATATGTCCGGTGCTAGGCGCGATGATACCTTCAAAAGGTTTTAACATTGAAGAAAGCCCGACAACATTTGCGAGTGTGCCACTTGAAATAAAATGAACTTCTCCATCTTTAATATTGAAACGCTTTAGTATACGTTTACTAGCTAATGCACAATATTTATCATTACCATAGGTTAAATCTTGATCATCATTATGATCAACAAGACACTTAAGTATTTCAGGATGCGCACCTTCTGAATAATCTGCAAAAAAACTATATTTCATAGCTCTATTCTACCAGCACCGTTAAACTTTTTTGTCGCAAGAGAACTACAAGTACGATTATGATGGAAAACGCAACATTAAATGATGTTGGTATGATTAAACCCAAATCTTTTTTTATGATACCAGCACCTAACCACATTGAATTTCCAAAACCTGCAATTATCCATGTAAAAATTGAAATACCTTCTATGTTTTTTGCGAAAAGAGCTTTGTACATCTGAGGGATTCTCAAAAACAATGTCAAAAACATCAAAATAGAAACTCTTATAGTCAATGAACCTAAAAGATAAATTGACAGACTTCCAAACATTGCTACAAAAGCATAAAGCATGATTTTGTAGTTGTTATTGTCTCGTGAAATTGCATAAATGATAATCAAAGAAAAAAATAATGAGATAACATTGCTATAAGTTAGTAATGGTTGACGAGTAAAAATTCCGTGAGGTATCCAAAGTACAGCGATAGAAAATAAACCTATATATGTATTTAGAGATACACCTTTTGTGGAATCAAAATATGCCTTTTTAGCTTGCGGCATTGGAATTGCTATAGAACCTATTGACCCAATTATGGAAAAGTAAAATAGCAACTCAAACCACTATAACTATTTAAGTTTTTCAGAAATGATTTTATTGAAGAGTTGAGGATTACCCTGACCTTTAGAAGCAGCCATAGCTTTACCCATTAAGAAACCCTGCAATTTCTTTTGCTTTACTTCATCAGCATCAGCATAACTTGCAACATCATCAGAAAACTCTGCGAAAACGCTATCTATAATTGATTCAAGTGCACCTGTATCGCTTACTTGTTTCAAACCTAATACATCTGCCAATACTTTTGCATCCCCACCATCACTAGCAAGTTTAGAAATCAAAGTCTTTGCCTGATTACGAGAAATATCGCCATTAGAAATCATTGTACAAACATCAGAAAGATTCGTAGAAGTAATTTTTAGACTATCTAATTCTTCGCCACTCTCATTAAGAATCGAAGCAATTTCTATGATCACAAAATTAGTTGCATCTTTAGCAATAGAAACACCACCAATTTTTATAGCACCATCAACAAGGTCAAACATTTCAACATTAGATATCAAAGTACGAGCATCAGCTTGCGATATTGACCATTCGTTTACTATTCTTTCACGTTTCGCATTTGGTAGTTCAGGCATAGAATCGTGTACAGATTTCCTCATTTCAGCTGTTGGAACAACTGGAACTAAATCTGGTTCTGGGAAATAACGATAGTCATTAGCTTCTTCTTTAGAACGCATAGATGAAGTCTCGCCATCATTCTCATTCCAATGACGCGTTTCTTGAACAATCTTTTCTCCGCTTTTAACACGTTCGATTTGGCGCATAATTTCATAATCAACAGCACGACCAAGTGAACGCAATGAATTCATATTTTTTATTTCAGCACGGGTACCCAATTCTTCTTGACCAATAGGCCGAACAGAAACATTGGCATCAACTCGCATTGAGCCCTCTTCCATTTTCACGTCACTAACACCAATAGTTTTTAAAACAGCACGCAATTCAGAAACATAAGCACGAGCTTCTTCTGAATTTGAAATGTCGGGTCGCGAAACGATTTCCATCAAAGGAACACCAGCACGATTATAATCAACCAAAGAATAATCAGCACCATGGATACGACCTGATTCGCCAATATGAGATGACTTACCAGTATCCTCTTCCATGTGTGCGCGCTCTATACGAATAGTTTTTTCACCAAGCGAAGTAACAATATCTAACTTACCGTCCATACATATTGGTTCGTCGTATTGTGAAGTCTGAAAGTTTTTAGGCATATCGGGATAAAAATAGTTTTTACGATGAAAGATAGAGCGTGTAGGAACATTGAATTCAAGAGCTTCACCAATACGCAATGCATATTCAACAACCTTTTCGTTTAATACCGGCAACGCGCCAGGTAAGGCCAAACAAACAGGACAAGTATTAGTGTTAGGTTCAGAACCAAAATTATTTGCACATGAACAAAAAAGCTTTGTGTTTGTTGCGAGCTCTACGTGGACCTCTAAGCCTATAACAGCTTCATAACCAGTTTCGAGGTGTGCAGTAGCTTGGTTCATTGCTTTTTGTTGTGTTGTTGTCATGGCTATAGTTTAAACGACAAAGTAGCGATAAAGATGAAAGATAGACTGGAACCAGATATTTAACTATCTATAAATGCTGAGCAGAAATAGGAGATATAGTTACAGGACAGCTAACAAGCGACTCCAACTTATTTGTATCTAATGTACTTAACAACGTAGAGAGTCTTGGTCCTCGATCTTTACCTAATATAAGCTGGTATACATCTTTAAAGAATGCTGATTGAGCAACTTTTAGTTCATCTGATTTAGGAGCATCCATAGGAATCTCATTTATTAGTCTTGGTATTGAATAAATAAATAATTCCAGCTCAGCTACAGTATTTCTATGCTCATCAATTCCAGAAACAAGTAATGCTAAACCGACTCTATTAACTTCAGAAATCCCTTCGTAATAATCGTGGTCAAACTCATCCTGAACCACAATTCTCTCACTTGCCGGCAAAATCTCTTCAATAAATCTCAACGCCCTATCGATTCTTATAGCTATCGAATCGATATCTTTTATCTCTGTATCAGGTTTTAGAGATTGCAAAATTATTGATAATGCTCGATCAACATCACCATGTACCATATCTAGAGTTGAAGCAAGTGCAGAAAACCGTAAAGCAGGTATCGAGTAAGGAACATCTCCGGCTGAAGTTTTAACAGATAAATCTATAGCACCATCGTCTGCGCCCGAATTACTTACGCTTTTTCTATTAGCTGCATCCCACCTATCATATTCACCTCGAATTCCGCCAGCTGACAGATCAATTTCGAATGAGCTACTCGGACTTCTTTTGGCATACATCCAACGGAGCATTGCCGGCTCTATATAATTTAAAATTGTATCTGGTGTTATCCCATCGCCACGTGAACTTGACATTTTAGAAGAATAACCTTTTCTTCCGACAAAAGAATACCCAACAAACTCTGGAGGAGTACCTCCAAATATTTCGGCTACTAGACGTTTGCCTACAGAAAAGCTACTACCTGGTGTTGCATGATCCATTCCTCCGGGTTCGAAATCGATACCATACTTAGACCATCTCATCGGCCAGTCTACTTTCCATGATAGTTTGCCTCTTAATGGTGTATCATAGAGCGACATAGTACCATTATGGTTACAATTTGGGCAGCAATAGGTCATTTCAGAAGTGTCATCATTGTAACTAGTTATATCGCTTGCATAATCATCGATTTCACAATAAGGTTTAAATGGGAAATATTCTCCTTCAGGTTGTAAAGGTGCGTCAGCTTTTTGTTTAAAACCAGTCTTACTCTCATCTATAATTCTTGATATTTTTTCTCGTTCAGCCATTGCAAGTCGTACTAATTCAGAATAGGATCCATTCAGGTATTCTTCGGATTGCCTGATTACCCTGATCGGAATTTGTAAATCTTTTATGCCTCTTTCGAACTCTGCAATAAACGAATCTGCATAAGATACATATTGACCATTAGGGTCAGGTATTGAAGTTAAGGGTCTGCCGATATGCTCATGAAGCCAATCTGGTTGTCCTGCAGGAACTTTCCTCAGAGAATCAAAATCATCCCAAAAAAGAACATGTTCAGCATTAAGACCTCTAGCGATTATTGTTTCAGCCACTAAATGTGGGGTCATTAATTCCCTCATATTGCCTAAATGAATGTGACCAGAGGGCGATATGCCCGAAGCACAAATAATTGTCTTTCCTTGAGGGTTAATGTTTGAAATGGTACGATCTGCGATATCTTCAAGCCAGGAAACTTTACCACTCATACATTTAACATCCGTTTTGTCATTTTTCAATTCTATCACAATAGTACGATTGATGTAGAATAGTAGTAATATTGTAGATTCCACGTTTAACGGACATAACTGACAACAATTAGAGTAATTTAGCTAAAAAATAGATTTAATGCAAGACTCCCGATCAAATTGCGGAATACCAGGAATTATATTAATTAATTTAAGGTTATTTTGAATACTGGTTTGCAAATACCAACACTTTGTGGCAATATTTAAGGAGATAACAAGCTATATACGAAAAAAAGGGCAATCTGGCATGAAAAGAATAAATGACCGAATGATGCCCAACTTTGGAGGCCCCTCCTTCCATCCAGCAGTACATGCGAACTGGCATTTAGATACTGCAACGGCTGAAGCTAAGGTAAACACACTTTACGAGAGTTTAGACACAGATAGAAAATCGACCTTTTATTTAAATGAAGAAATCGAAATCAGCTCCAATGACAAATCAAAATTAAAAGAAATAATTGGTAAAAACCGTATACCCGACTACGAGACACGATCAGTCTGGTTCGATTTAGAAAAACCAATAGATATACTTGACGGCAAAGCGATAAACCCCGTAGTTTCTTTACAAGTAAAAGGTGTTGTATTTGATGAAGCTGTACCACCAAAAAGTTATGGCGGTGTGGGTTGGAGATCTGAATACTATTTCGCAGACAAGGACTCTTACCTACGAGGGTTTCAGCTTCCGCAAGAAGCATCTGGATATTGCACTATGTGCGAAGCTGTTAATGAATTCATATTTTGCAGAGAAGCCTCAAAAAGAATGGAAGGCACAAATGTCGAAGTACCGCTTGCAATTGCTTGGGGTGAATTTGAAAATGGCTCATTTGACGGTGATCAATTCGGATATGTCGTTTTAGGACTACCTGAATTGATTCCAGGTAGAGATACTCCTTACTATGAAGCATTAACAGAGCTAAGTTCCAACAAAAATTTTTCGCCAATGAAACAAGTATTGACCAGACGTGCAAACGCGATGAGCACTATGCATAAAAGTGGCCTGGTAGCACCATTCCGTCATTTTGGGAATATGTCACTGACAAGAACAGGAAATACTTTTATGCATGATCTAGGTGATCGTCGAGCATTAACCATAGAGCAAACACTAAATGTAGACCAGTTCATAGCTGAAACATTTGCAAATTTATCATCTGCATTGACACCTGCAGACATCGTGATACCAGGCGCTAAAAGATATGAAGAAGCAAGCAAAGCTATAAAGGAAAATCTAGAGGCATATACAAAAGCAACACTCACCGGTTATTATGGAGAAAATTCAGATCTAATAGACATTCCATTCGATGAAATAGAAAATACATTTTTTTCTGCATTTGAAAAGCCATTAAATTCAAAAGAAAGTATATTTTCACAAGGACATTACAACACACTTAACCAATGGTTAAAGTCGATATAGGAATAAGTACAACATGCAGTATGAAGAAGGTAGTGACGCGAGCAAAAGACTACAGGCATTGGCAGAAGTATCGCCTACCACTGCCGATTTTTTGATCGACAATCCAGAAATGACTCTCGGACAATACGCTGTATCTCTTTATGAAAATGATGGGCATGAACCAACATCTAGAGAAATCGATGCAAGAGAAATGTTCATAACGGTTATGGAAAAATGGGCTATTTTCCAATATGGTGATAAAGCTGCAAAAGTTGCAATGGAACAGTTTCGAGAGACTCCTGTGATGCAGACAGCTGATCACTTACAGCTAATACTTGACCCCGCGACCTTCTCTACAAATCTCATATCACGAATCGGAGCTAAAGGAACTGGCCAAAGATTTACTTTCGTCAATGCTTCAAGCACGGTTACGATGAAAACTCGTTCAGGTGTTGGGCCTGGTTACTTAGATATCGATGGTCAAAAAATAAGTATATTTGGAATTAGTTCAAATAAAATGTCGAAAATGATGGTTGGGTCAACTGCAAGAGCAGTTGAATTTCTGTGGGACGGTGCTCAGAACATTCTCTCTGAAAAAATCCGTACTGAATTTAAAGAAATTCAAGATACAGTAAAAAGCTTTACATCAAGTAAATTTGGAGGACTATTTTCTTCACCAGCAGATGCTTTTATCACAGCAAATACTGCAATTTCAAGAAAATGGGATACAGATAACGAAGTGCTGCCGGTCTATACAGATGATAGATTAGTGGCGGAATTAATCGCACTACATATAGAAACTAACTCACATGAACTTTGCACCCTATTGTTCGATGAAGATACCCGTAGCAGATGGATGAAGCTGCAAGACTCTCACACAGATGCTAATGCGAAGGCGTTACCAAATACTACAGACCATTTTTGGCGTATTCGAGAAGGAAGACTCAGACCATTAAAGTTAATAAACAATGAGTTGATAGAACTTGGTCGTGGAGAAGCGCCTATACCATTTAACAGAGAATGTATAAGCAAGGCATTAAGAGATGGTGAGATAATGCCAAATCTAACTCTTGGATTTTTAGCCATATCTATATTGCCAGGCGTAAAAGTGTTGGGGGGTCCAAGTCAAAATGAGTATCTTCCTATGATTGCACATGATGCTAGCCAAGCACTAGATGATATGACATTAAAGACGCGATCCGGATGGATTGCAGGAGTCTTAGAGCTAGAAAGACCGCCAATAGAACTCGTATCTGAATGTAAACCTGGAGTAAAGCTCGAAGAATTATCTATTCATTTTCAAGAGTTACCTTTAAGTGCTGCTGTAGGAGAGCTTAATTTTTTCGAATACTTAAGAAGTTGGACAAATGATGCACCAGTCTTATAATGGTATTGGGCGCCTTTCTCTGTCGCATGCGCCTACACGCTTGGAAAGAAATGATACCCTATCTGATGAATTAGGGGTAAATATTTGGATAAAATATGAGTCTGAGCTAGATGCATATTCGTCTGGTAATAAAGTAAGAAAACTAGAATATGTATTAGCTGATGTTATAAATACGAATTCTGACACAGTTGTTACAGCCGGCGGATCAAATTCGAACCAATGCAAAGCAGTAGCTATATATGCTCGTAGGCTTGGAATCAAATGTGAACTTATAGTATGCGATTTTGAACCTATGCCTGAAGCAAATGGAAACTACTTAATAGATTTGCTAATGGGAGCTAAAGTCAAAAAACTACCAGGTAGCGAGTGGACAAACATTGAACATCATCTAGATGAATTAGTAGAAAGACTTAAAGTAGAAGGCAAAAAACCATACTTATTACCACCAGGTTCATCAGATTGGCGTGGTAGCTTAGGGTATATTGACATGGCTAAAGAATTAGCCGCTCAAGAAGCTGAAATCGGTACAAACTTTGACCACATAGTTTTTCCTACCGGATCAGGAGGCATGCATACTGGATTATTAGCAGGGACGACCATGTTAAATCGACCATGGAATTTAACAGGCATTTGTGTTTTAGAAGATAATTCTTTTTTCGAATCAAAGTATCTGGCTATTCTTGATGATCTAGAAAAATATGCCGACATTCCCTCTACTGTAAGGAGTCAATCACATTTCGAAACTCATGATGGAGCTGTATGTGGAGGTTATAATCAGTATGATGATCAGGTAGTACAAGCTGTAGTTGATGCTGGTCGCAACCATGGATTACTCATTGATCCTGTTTACATGGGTAAAGCTATGCTTGGGCTAAATCAACTTATTGAAGAAGGAAAGATCGTAAAAGATTCCAATGTGATTTTACTACATACAGGTGGTACATATATACTCTTTGGCAATGAGCAACAACTAAGTCAAAATCTACGCCAACCCCTTACACTAGGTGACATATAAATGTCTATAAACGAAGATTGGATTGCGTATGCATCGATAGATGAATTGTCAAAAGCATACCAGTCCAAAATTCTTTCCCCAGTAGATGTCACTAAAACGTTGCTTGATCGCATTGACCTTTTAAACCCGATCTACAACGCTTATATAAGTGTTTCACATGAACGTGCGCTCGAAGATGCAAAAAAGGCTGAATTACAGATACAGGCTGGTGAAAAAAATATATTATGTGGAATCTCTTTTTCGGTAAAGGATCTCACACCAGTAGAAAATGAATTATTTACTCGTGGTTCATTACTCCATAAAAATGATATAGCTAAAAATAGTGCAGAATTCGTCAAAAGGTTAATAAACCTTGGTGCTATTTTTTTAGGAAAAACGAATACAAGCGAATACGGCTATAAAGGCGACACGAGTAACAGAATTATGCCTTCTTCACTAAACCCATTTGACACTAGGTATTCATCAGGTGGTTCTAGTGGAGGCGCTGCAACTGCAATTGCATTAGGAATGTGTACTATAGCTCATGGTAGCGATGCAGCAGGTTCAATCAGAATTCCATCTTCTATGTCTGGAATATTTGGACTAAAGCCAACCTTTGGAAGAATACCTAACGTTGCAGTACATCCATCACTCAAATATATAGTATCAGCTGGCCCAATGACTAGAAGCGTTAGAGATAGTTCCATAATGTTAGATGCTATGTCAGGTTATAACACTGGAGATACACATACGTATTTGAAAATTAGTGATTCGCTGTCTATTCCTAGAAGCAAAAAGACAAAATACAAGATTGCATATTGTAGTGATCTAGGTTTTGGTACCGCTGAGCCAGAAGTTAAAGATCGAATTGATGCTGCCATCATGTCGCTTACAAAAGATGGTCATGAGGTCGAAATTGTCGAACCAAAACTAGATCTAAAATTTCAAGAAGCATTTAATGTGATATTCAGTCACGCTCATGCAGGCCTACATGAACAAGAAAAAAATATTAGAAAGTGGGACCTAATTGATGAGGGTAGAAAATATTGGATTAACAAAGGAAAAGAAATAACATCTGATATCTTGAAGACTGCTAATGACCTCCGTATAGAATCTTATAGCAAAGTCGAAGATATGTTGTTTGACTACGATTTTCTCATCACTCCGACTTCGCCTATCGCAGCTATTAAACCCCATTCAATTGTTCCTGATCAATATATCAATAGACATAATTCTGTTGACTGGATGATTTTTACGTGGCTTTTCAACCTGAGCGGTCATCCAGCTGCAAATATACCATGTGGATTTTCGAACTCAGGGTTGCCCATTGGTTTACAAGCCATTGCAAGACATGGAGACGAACCGAGTTTATTTCAGTTGTGCAGTAGCATAGAGTTTTATCGACCATGGTTAGATGATCTAAAAAAGATTAATGTTTCACTATAACTATTTTTGGGTTATCATCAAAAGATATTGAGGCAATACCCCCAATAGGAAAAGTGAACATAGGATAAGTGTGCCCAAAATCTACATTAGCTAAAACTGGTATAGAATCTAATACTTGATTACTCTTTACCATGCTCGCTATATCATCACGATCGACATTGCTAGAATTCTGAAATCTACCTATGATCAATGCTTTAACTCCGCTGAAATTACTATGTTGCGTTAACGAGGTTATATCTCGAATGAAAATATCTAATGTAGACTCGTAATCATCTTCGACAAATACAATTGTATCATCTAATTCTGGAAAATAATCAGTTCCCAAAAGTAAGTTTAATGTGGTTAGATTTCCACCAATGATTTTGCCCATAATACTTTCTCCAGAATTTATTACCCACCAAGAAGACGGCAATAATTTTCTATCTTCTTGATCCGACCACCACTCATCATCTGAATAAGTTTCTGAAGCTGAAAGAGTATATGGAGACTCATCAAAAAGACACTGTTTAAACCAATCTATAGTTTGATCATTATGATGTTCCATGCCGAATGTTGATAACATTGGACCAGAATAAGTAACAATATCTAATTTTTGTGTAAACACATTTTGCAGTAAAGTTATGTCAGAAAATCCACAAAATATTTTTGGATTTTGTGAGACTACCTCCCATTTAATATATGGCAATAAATCCTTCGAGTTGTAGCCGCCAATGGCCGCCAAAATGCAATCTACATCTGGATCTAAAAATGCTTCATGCAAATCAGAGGCTCTGAGTATTGGGTCCACTAAACATTCGCTGTTTTGAGAATCTACATATTTACCATAAGTTAGAGTAAGCCCTAATTCTTTTAATACGCGCTCGATAGTCTTTCTTTGTGAAAGATCAACTTGATTAAATGGACTTGATGGGGCAATTACCCTTACTTGAGAACCTTCTTTTAACTTTCGAGGAAATACCATTTTATCCGTCATCAATATATACCTACATTTTCCAATTTATCAAAACGAATAGTTCCGTCTGAAGTATGAATAAAATCAGGCAAAATATTTTCTACAAAATATTTTTCATTTGGTAAATATTGCCTTGAATTACATTCGATATTTTGTGTCGAGAGATATAGATGTGATGCAAGCGATGCTGATTGAAGCAATGAATCATTGACATTTGTTAAATCTTGTAATGTGATAAATTTATTACTAATTTTTGCAAACGAATATGACAACAAAGATTGAGTCATGCCCTTTGCCGTCTTCAAAGCAATACCAGACCAACCTTCATTCATCAATTCTGGAAGATCAGATACATGCGTATAACCTTCATCGGCTATCAACGGTATCCTTTCAGATATAACTTGTAATTGGTCTTTTTCAAACCTCACAGTTCGTAAAAAAGGTTGCTCAATATATTGGATAGAATCATAAATCTCAGGTGAATCTATATTTAATCTATCAATTAGCTCTATAAGGGATTCTATATCTGTATAACTTTCGTTAGGATCTAATGAAAGACACAAAGAACCATCTTGTACAGCGCTCTTTGCTATTTTATATATTTCTTGTATCTGCCTAGCATCACTTAAAGGATCCGAACCCGAGCATTTAATTTTCAAAGATCTAATATTCTCTTTAGTAATCGAGGAATATAGCTCATCTAAATCTGCACCTATATCTACGACATGTTGAATAAGTGAACTTTTATTCTGCTGTTCAAGAAATAAGTCACTCGGATAAATCCCATTACCAATATTTCCTATATAAGCAGAAAGATCTTTATAAAGATATTCTTTCGTATACATTTTGTATACAGATTTACCATGTAACTTTCCCCAAGCATCATGAATTGCAGCATCTAAAGGAGCAACACATATAGCCCCAGCTAATCTAGGAATATTAAGTTCGAATGAAGATAATATATCATCTAGCTGCTCATCAATAGCAATTCCCATTTCTAAAGGATTTAAAAATCTATTATTGCAGTCTATAAATTCAATTATCTTTTTTAGAACCATCCGCAAAGTATCGTCACAAGCTTCGTTAGTTAACTCGGTATCGGGCCAGGCCCAGGGATAGGAAAGCAGTACTGAACCTATACCACTAGCTTGAGAACCATTTTGATCAACTATGTTCACAGTTACGGTTGCTTCGCTAAGTTCAGTAATCTTTCCTTTACTTAAGTTTAATGGTTTAAGGAATACAACTTTTTTAAAGTTAATATCGATGTTTTCGATGATGTAATCTTTATTTTTCATATTTTATTCACTCAATGAGTAGACCCAGCTACTTACGGACAATGTATAGAATTCGATTTTGCCTTTTCTAACATTTTGCATACTTCTAAGTTTAGTTCACCATTGCTGATCAACGCCGCTCCCTCTTCATTAAATGCTCCATACGCCATTGAAATAAATGTTGATAATGTCTCATCTTGGAATGTGATTGAATCTATTAATTCACCATTTGGTGTCCAAGATTGAAATTCAGATATAAAATTGTCATCTCCCCCACTGGGAAAAGTACACATCATTTTACTTTTGTCTTCGAGAGTAATCTCCAATTTTCTGGATCTTTTTTTAGACACTAATGATGTTTCAAGATTTATTATAAAACCTTCTCTTGATACCATTTCTAAAGTAGCCCACCCCATGTTTTTATATGTAATACTTTCATATACCATATCTCCGCATTTAGAAATATTATATTTTAGATCTTTACCAAAAAGATACATTGCAAGAACTACAAGGTGAGGCATCTCAATGTCAAAAATTGACTCTTTGTAAGTATTTGATGTGGTCTTTTCGAAACGTGGTTTTGATTGTTGCATCTTAACTGTGGACACAGCAAGTTTTGTGTCACTCAATTTGTCTCTCAGATGCCAGATCACTTTACTGTACAACCAATTTGCCACGACGAAAATTGTTCCTTGTGAATTCGAATCTATTATCAAAGTATTAATATCAATTGCATCTTTGTAATTGTTTGACATCGGCTTTTCAATAATGATATTCATATAGCCCATCTGAAGTAATTCTTCTATAATTTTTTTATGAGATTGTGGTGGAGTACAAATGTGCACCACTGTTGAATCAGCAGGAAATCCATCAACACTAGACAAATTCTTGAAAATATTTTTTCTATTTATGCCGGGTATACTTTTTATTATATTATTATCAACGAACCCAACCAAAGTGTTAATTTCTAGTTTCTTTAAGGTTTTCAAGTGTAGGTTTTGACCTGCATGACCTGCTCCAATAATAAGTGTTTGTTTCATTTTCATATTTATAATCCTGAACCGATACTATTAGATCTTTTATTATAAGGCACTCTAGAAGAGATTAAGCAGATATACACTAGAAATTCATATTTTTGCTCATAATTTAATATAACATTTGCCAATAGACGGATATATGACTAAAATGGTACTAAATAGCCATTTAAAGGAATTCGGTTGACAAATCAAAAAATTAAATCTAACCATTATCAAGATTTAGCTGGATCATGCGGTCCAAATCTAAAGTCTAAATCTCCAAAGCTACTTATTGTTGGGCAAGGCTATGTTGGTTTGCCACTTACTATTCGTGCAATTGAGGCAGGTTACAATGTTGTAGGTTTCGACATTGATGAGAAAAGGGTTTCGTCGTTAAGATCGGGACAATCATATATAGACGATATATCGAATGGACAGATTAAAGCAGCTCTAAAGACAGGGCTATTTACTCCTAGCAAAGACGAGCAAGATTGTATAAATTTCGATGTTGCAGTTATAACCGTACCTACACCTCTTAAAGACGGAAAACCTAATGTTAGCTTTATAGAAGATGCATCAAATTTAATATCTAAATATCTAACTACAGGATCATTAGTCATTCTAGAATCAACATCATACCCTGGCACAGTTGAAAGTGTAGTCGCACCAATCTTAGAGACTTCAGGTTTAACATCAGGAGTAGATTTCCATTTAGCTTTTAGCTCAGAAAGAATAGACCCTGTTAACAAATTATGGGATATAGTTAACACGCCAAAAGTTATAGGTGGGGTAGGTAATCTATCATTGAAGGAAGCACAAAAATTTTGGGAAACAATTATTGATACCACTGTACCTGTTTCAAATCCAAAAGTAGCAGAGTTCTCTAAACTGTTAGAAAATACTTTTAGATATGTAAATATAAGTTTAATTAATGAATTAGCAATGTATGCTAACTCATTAGATATTGACATTTGGGAAGCCATCGAAGCCGCTTCAACAAAACCTTACGGCTTCATGCCTTTTAAACCAGGCGCAGGCGCAGGTGGACATTGTTTACCTATTGATCCTCATTACCTTTCTTGGGCAATCGAGCAAAATGGTCACAATTTTAGATTTGCTAATCTTGCAAGTGAGATAAACAAAGAGATGCCCCCACACGTTGTTGGCAGAATAACAAAATCTTTAAAAAAGCAAGAGCTCTGTATCAGTGATTCTGATATTTTAGTTATAGGTAATTCATACAAGGCAAACTGTGGTGATAATCGCGAATCACCCGCCGAAGAGGTAACAAAGCTATTAGTAGATACAGGAGCAAATGTAAATGTTCATGACCCACTTGTTGATAAGAGATATCGTAATCCAGATTATAATTGGGTTGAGCTAAATGAATCTCAAATTCAATCTGCTGACCTAGTGGTAGTACTAGTAAATCATGATTGCATAGATGGTCAACTTATAACAGAATATTCGAATCAAGTATTCGATATATGTCACTGCCTCATAGGCGAAAACGTAGAATATCTTTAATATTAAAGCGTTTACTTTTGGTACTTTACAAAAAAGTTTTGTGTTGTTAGAAAGCTCACAGTGAACTTCCAAGCCTATAACAGCTTCATAGCCAGTTTCGAGGTGAGCGGTTGCGACATTCATAGCTTTTTATTTAATTGTTGTCATAGTTAGAGTTTAACCGACTTGATGCTTAAGTTTATGAAAAAGGTTATCTGGTGACTGATTGAACTTGCTCTGGTAGCAAAGATTGTAAAATATCTATTTGGCGAGAAAATTGGAACTCTTGTTCTTTTGTAATAGCACTAAAAATTTTTCTTACTTCAATTTCAACTGCTGACCCTTCTATGCTGCTAAGTTTTTTTGCATCTGAATCTATTTTCAATACGAGCTCTTTGCCGAGTATTGCTTCTATACCAGCAAATCTTTTAGTCTTTCCATTTTGACCTTCTGGTAAAATTGCTCTAAAACCAGAGAAATCAGATATTAAATCCTTAAAAGAATGAGGCTTAAATTCTTCTTCATTTCCAATACCATCGTGTTTTCTATAGGCTTCGAGAAGTTTTATGACTGCTTTTACTTTTTTTAAAGTTCCACGAAATTTTGGACTATTTTCTTTCAAATTCTTCTTTAATTGAATAACTCTCTGATCATCAATATAACCTAATGTTCTCGGTTCCAAACTCATGAAACTATTTTAAGACATAAACCACTATTACGTCAAACGAGCAATATTGTGTTCAGCCAATACCGAGGGCACTACTTAGTTCATCACCTTGTCTTCGTGTTATATCTTTTTTCTCTATTGCTAGGGCTATCCTTTTCTTCATACCCTCTAGCATCTTGTTTTTAAATAATGGGGGCACCTTTGATTGCACATCAGCGACTTTTGCTTTATCTAAAGATCCATCGCTCTTAAAATAATATTCCATATCGAGCATTTCGTCGATACCACTTGCTTTTTTTGCTTGTGCTTTTACTTTTGAAACAGTAGATCCAACTTTTGCGACCGGGTCCAATAAATATATCGACAACGCGCCCAATGACAAAATAACAATTATTATTACAGCAGCAATAAACCGTTTTTTCTTTTTTTGTTTGCCATTTTGAATTGGACTATTTTCTTTTTGTTCAGTTTCTAAATTTTCTTTATCTATTACTTTTTCATCCGACACGATTTCTCCTCGGTATAGTTTATATTTTAGAAATTAGTTCAAGATGCATACACTTGTGGTTTTGTTGAGTAATTAGAAGTTCTCTCGATAGCTTTCGCAACATCAAAAATAACTTCTTCATCCAGTGGCGGAGCACATACTTGGATACCTATTGGCAAAGAGTTTTCGTCAACCCCGACCGGTACACTTATAGCACAAGCACCAACTAAATTAGTTGGAATTGTACAAAGATCATTCAGATACATTTGCATTGGATCATCATCATTAGCACCAACGCTAAATGCTGTTGTTGGTGTAGTAGGACATAACAGCACATCAAAGTTCTCATAAGCTTTTGCGAATTCAGCCATCATAACAGTGCGAACTTTTTGTGCTTGCGCGTAAAAAGCATCATAATAACCAGCACTTAAAGCATAAGTACCTAACATGATGCGACGTTTTACTTCTTCGCCAAATCCTTCTTCACGAGTTGCTTCATTTGTTTTTGCTGATGTCGATTCTTCAACACGCAATCCATAACGCATACCATCAAAACGAGCTAAATTAGATGAAGCTTCAGCAGGAGCAATTATATAATAAGCACTAATACCGAAAGCTGCCGATGGGATAGAAACACTATCTACTTTTGCGCCCTGGTTTTCTAATTCTCGTACAGTTTTATTAAAAGCATCAAGAACTTCTTTTTGAAAACCTTCTGGGCCTGCAAGTTCAGAAATAATTCCTACCCTTAAACCAGAAATACCTTTAGAATCTTTAACTTTATCAACTAGCGCATCATAGTTTTGTTGGATTGATGTTGAATCACGATCATCATAACCACTTATAACATCTAGCAATAATGCAGCATCACTCACGTTACGAGCAAATGGTCCTATCTGGTCAAGTGAAGAGCCAAAGGCAACCAGACCATAGCGAGATACTCGACCATAGGTTGGCTTGACCCCAACTAAACCAGTAAATGATGCAGGTTGACGTATGGAGCCACCGGTATCTGAACCCAATGAGAAATCGACAACTCCAGCTGCGACTACCGCAGCTGATCCACCAGATGAACCGCCGGGAACGCGCGAAGTATCATGAGGGTTCTTTGTAATTTTGAATGCGGAGTTTTCTGTTGAAGAACCCATAGCGAATTCATCCATATTTGTTTTACCAATAATAATTGCATCCGCATTTTTCAATTTTGTAACAACGCTCGCATCATAAGGAGAAATCCAGTTTTCCAAAATTTTTGAACCACAGGTAGTTTTAATGTCAAGGCTTGCCATATTGTCTTTGATAGCAATGACAGTTCCAGCCAATGCGCCGAGTCTTTCACCAGTTGCTTTACGCGAATCAATATCTAATGCCTGCGCTTTAGCCTCATTGGTCATTACTGTTAAGAAAGCATCTAGTTGTGATTCTGTTTTTTCTATAGCGTCTAAAGCATGTTCAACTATTTGAATTGCAGTTATATCATTTGTTTTGAATTCTTCTATTTTTTCACTTGCTGTTAAATTAAAATAATTGACCATATTAATTCTCTTCTGCATCTAAAATTTGAGGAACCATAAATCGACCTTCTTGTGCATTAGGTGCGCCACTTAAAGCTTGTTCTTGAGTTAGGGATAGTCCAACTACGTCTTCGCGTAATACATTTTCCATCTTTAGCGGATGTGAAGTTGGCACAACACCTTGAGTATCTATCTTGCTCACTTCACTGGCATGTTCCAAAATTGCGCTCATCTGCTTTCCAAATTTCTCAATTTCTTCATCAGTCAAACTCAATCGCGCCAAATTTGCCACATGGACAACCTCTTCTTTAGTAATTTGTGTCATATAAACATTCTAGGAGCTAACACGCACTAGACTCATATTTACTATGAGCGAAAAATTTGAATTCTTATCACCCGAATGGGAAAAAGCAGCAGACGAAATAGTTGGAGATCGTGAAGTCGATAACCCAACTGACGTGCAGCTAACTATTAACATCACTGTTACACCTACGCCATATGGAGACAAGCAAGTCTCTATAGTAGCGCGAGAAAACAGCGTTGCATTAATTGAATCTCATCAAGAAACATCTGATGTGACAGTAAAATCTGATTATGACACGGCAAAAGCGCTTTTCCTTGAGGGCACTATGGCTATAGTTATGAACGCTATGATGCAAGGCAAAGTTGTAGTTCAAGGCAATATGGCCAAATTGATGTCAATGGCTTCAAATCCTGGTGCGAGTGGGGCTATGCCTTTTCTTGAAGATATAAGTACGAAATTGAAAGAAATCACTCTTTAGCTTAAAATTTTAGATACGACCTCAGCACGGATACAAGAAAAGCACTACTAATATACCTAATCTTTTCGTATCGTTTTATCGAGATTCCATATCGTGATCTTGAAAATACCGGGAAAGTTCGTACTATTATGAATTTTGATTCTTACCAGCTTAATGAAATTCGCGAAGATCGATAATAGTTTTTGATTTAATTTTTTCTAGTTCCGGAGAATCTATTTTTACTTTATTATTACTATCTTGGCGATTATCGATAAAATAGGTTTGCTGCAATGGCTGTTCACTGTTTTCAATAAACATTTCTGGAACAATGTCTAAACAAGGTTTTATTTGTCTTGTTGGACCAGGTGCGCCAGAACAATATTGTCCATAAGCTATACCTGGTCGTTTAAAAACTGGTCGTTGTGTTGCACCATTTCTAAATCGCCTCATCGAAACCCCTAATAAAGTAAGTACCAACACTATACGCGTTGGTAACTTATCCGCCTTTAATAGTTATATCGTACATAACTGGGTGGATATTTACAAGCAATTTCAGTATTTTCAATTATAAATTAAGAATTACATTTTCACTCTAAGTGGCTTTATACCTTTTGTCTATATTTTGCAAGGACGGACCTTGTAAGGCCTCGTCAAGATGTAGTGTATTAAGAAAAGGCAGCAGAGATTTCGTCTAGAGTCCAACGCGCATCTTTAGAAAGCTTGTCCCCTTCGACATCGCTCATAGCCCAAGGAATAAATTTCTGTATTAAACCACCAGTAACAAAATATGTTTCACCGTTAAATTTACAATCCTCACTAACTAGATAAGCAACCATTGGAGAAACATTACCAGGATGCCAAGCATCGAAAGCATTAGGATCTTCTGGAACCTTTACCATATCTTCAAAACCAGGTGTATGTTCTGTCATCCGAGTTCTTGCAGCTGGAGCAATAGCATTAGATCGAACACCATAACGAGTTAATTCCATAGCGCAGATTTGACTAAAAGAAGCAATACCAGCTTTAGCAGCACCATAATTAGTCTGGCCAACATTGCCTAGTAAACCAGAAGTTGAAGTTGTGTGAACCAATGCTGCTTTTACGGAATCTTCGCCAGATTCTTTTGCTTTGTTTCTCCAATATTGAGCAGCTGCCTGAGTAGGACAAAAATGTCCGCGTAAATGAACATTGATAACGCTGTCCCAGTCGGACTCATCCATTGTAACCAACATTTTATCACGAAGGATACCAGCATTATTTACAAGTGCATGCAGATCACCAAATTCGTTTATTGCAGTTCCAACAAGATTTTTTGCACCATCAACAGTAGTGATGTCATCCGTATTACCAGCCGCTTTACCGCCGGCTGCAATAATCTCATCAACAACTTCGCTGACATCGCCAAGATCATTGACAACAACACTTGCTCCTTGACTCGCCATATATAGTGCATGTTCACGACCGATACCACGGCCAGCACCAGTAATCATTACTACTCTACCTTCTAATTTTCCCATTTTATTTTTCTTTCTATTTTAAAAACAGTGTGACTGATGAACCACGTTTAATTTTTGAACCTGCAACAGGATCCATTGCAGCAACTGTCGGTTTTGGTTTGTATTTTCCTTGAACTTCTGGAACTAAACCTATTGCTGTTAATTTTGCTGATGCATCATCGACTGCAGAACCAACCAGCGAAGGAACAGTTATAAGATCAGGTCCTTTAGAAACAATAATAGTAATAGTAGAACCTTTTTGCGCTTTCTCACCATTACCAGGAGAAGTACTAATTACAGTTCCTGAAGCTACAGTATCAGAAAATTCATCTTTACGAGCAGGCGTGAATTTAGACCCAGTTAAAATGTTCGCTGCTTCATCATAAGTCTTGCCAGCAACATTAGGGATCGCTATAGGCGTTGGACCGTCGCTGATCACCAGAGTAATAACCGTCTCTGGTGGAAGCTTTCCTGAAGTACCAGGGTCTGTAGAAATCAAATTATCTTTGAGGATAGTTTCATTAAATTCACGTCGTTCAACAACTATAAAACCTAAAGCTTCCAAAGCTGTTTTCGCATCAGCAGGAGACATTGCTTCCTTCATAACATCAACTGCATCAATAGGTTTAGGTCCTCTTGAAAGAACCAAAGTGACTGTGCCTGAACTATCAGCATATGAGCCAGCATTTGGGGTGGTACTGATAACAGAACTTACTGGATCATCAGAAAAAACTTGTTGAAACTTAACACGCAAACCAGTAGTGGCGATTTTTGCTGATGCAACATCTTTTTGCAATCCAGCAACATTAGGAACAATTACTGACGCTTGACTCGATGTAATAAAACTAAACATACCAGCAATTAAAATTGCGAGAATAACAGTAAAAATACCAGCCCCGATTAATTGACGAGGACCAAAGTGTCTATCTAATTTTTCTTGTTTATGAAATTGTTCAGAAACTTGCTCGGGTGAAAGTTCGCTACCAGCTCCATTAGCTTCTTGATCAAAAAGATTTGTAGGAGTAATAACAATATTTGTTGGATTCGGGTCAATTACTTGACCATCCTCAGGAACCAAAGTTAATGGGCCTGGCTTTGGTAAAACTTGTGCAATATCACTCAATGCTTTAAACATAGTTTTAGCATCAGGATAACGCTGATCGGGGTCAGCACAACCAGCACGTTCCACAACGCTACCTAAAACACCAAGTTTTTTATTAGCAACAATATCGTTTTTAATACGAGCTGCCAAAGTTGAAGTAATGGTATCACCCGCGAATGGAACTTCCCCAGTTACTGCTTCATGTAAAACTAAAGCCAAAGAATACAAATCACTACGACCATCTAACCCAACACCGCTAGCCTGTTCAGGTGACGCATAACGAGCAGTACCAATAACAGCACCGCTAGGTTCAGTAAAACTAGCTTCGGCTAAGGCACGCGCTAAACCAAAATCTGCAACACGAATAACACCATGTTCATCAAAAAGTAAATTTGCAGGTTTAATATCGCGATGTACAATTGATCGTGTATGAGAATATTCAAGCGCTGCACAAACCTGCATACCAACATGGCATGCTTGTGCAGGAGTCAGTCGGACACCCTCATCAAGCATTGACCGCAATGAGCCACCCTCTAAAAGTTCCAAAACCAAATACGGAACCTCGTCTTCACCCCAGTCAAAAACAGAAACAATATTATGATGATGTAAATTCGCAGCAAGTTGTGCTTCTGCCCTGAACCTACGCAAAAAAGCTAAATCTGCATTGTAACCACGATGCAAGACTTTTACAGCAACTTGGCGTTTAAGATTAACATCAGTAGCTGCGTATACAACGCCAGAAGAACCCATACCGACGCCACTGATTAGCCGATATCGGTTTGATAATACTCGCCCTGTTAGATCCATCGTGTTTGGCATATAGTTTTAGTTTAGTAGCGATTTTGCTGGTTTTTGTGCATGTTAGATTTGTTTGCCCAACTTAGGCAATATTAGTTCCCTAAGTTATAATATTGAAGTGACAACTAATAAGAAAACAATAATTGCTAGCAGGACAAAGATTATAAGAGTTTCTGTTGTTGCTGCACTAGTAGCACTAGCTGGTATCTTTTTTGTCATCTCTGTTTCTTCATCTGATACAAATACTATTGCTGTTAGCGATGTCAATGTGCAAAAAGTCGACCCAACACCTGGAGGCTTATTAAGACCAACTTCTGAAGTAAGCGTTAATTTAGCGGATGGTTTTACTGGGAGATTACTAATCGATGGTAAAGCTATACCAGATGATCAAGTTATTGTTGTTAAATCTTTAGGTCAAATAACATATCAACCAAGCGCAGGTAAAGTATTTCCATTTTTTGAAGCAGGTCCTCATAATGCGCAAGTTATTTATTGGAAAGTAGATGAGTCAGAAAATATTAATCCACAAACTTACACTTGGGATTTTAGAGTCACTGTTTAGTTTTTCTAAACTTGACTTATTATTTCTTTCTTACGCTTAACAAAGTAAATATATGCACCTGCTAAAAGCGAGATGATCGAGATACCTAACATTGACCAAAGAAAAGTATTTGATTTTTCAGTGGCTATTGATGCAGCTTTATTATTTTGAGCTGACTTCTTTTCAACTTCACCTAAAACGTTTGCTATATCTGACATCTTTGGAATTTTTGGTAGCGCAATTGTTGACTCTTGAGCTTTCTTAATTTCTTCATTTTTATTGTCCGATACCGCTACTTCTTTTGTAGTCGGGTTAAATAACTCTGAAGGTGTTATTGTAACTAAGGAGTCTTGTTTGCTGACGTTTCCGTTTCCATTTTCTGGTGTTGGATCTGGAGTCAATAAAGGATCAGGCACTACTGGTGCAAGCACGCCTAGTTGTGGTAGCTTACCTTGTTCTATATGCCAAATACTTGTGAAATCCCATTCACTCAAAGGATGAACAGTATTATTATTTTTAAAATAATCATTCTGTGTACCATCAATGTTTACTGCTTTACAATTGCTTTCATTAAGTTCTAGTATTTCTTCGGTATGAGGATCCATTATCATAGCTACGCATCCATCAATAACAGAAGTATGCGCATCGTAGTGATTATTAGATATGTCCTCAGTGGACATCCCTAAGACACCAGCAAGTGAACCAATAGCTACAAATCTTTCTTCCATTGTATTATTTGTTCCAGTATTAGCTACGGGTTGAATAATATTAATTGTGCCTGTACTAAAGTTATTTTTTAGCGAGCCATCTATTTGGTAACCTAATAAACCTCCAACAACATACATTTCCTCATTGCCACTAGAAGCAGGAACTGAAATATTACCACTATAATAAGAATTAGAAATGTTGCCTTGATCTTCAGATGAACTACTCGAAGATCCTTCCCTAAGAGGCATAACTTGAGCGAATAAGCCACCAACTACTAAGGCTGTTCCTGGCGAGTCTATTGTAATATCGCTTGTCGAAAATGAATTACTACTATCGCCGGAATACATGCTACCCAAACCACCAACGACATAACCGTTTGATCCACTTAAAGCAATATCGCCACTAGAAGAACTATTTTTGATATCTGCAATTCCATAACCGACGATTCCAGCCACTGATACAAGATCGACAGTATTACCTGGGTCATCAAACGTTATGTTTAAATTTACTTTCGAATTACTAATAGTAGCACCATTACGTTCATCAAATATACCGGATGCACCAATCATCCCACCAAAAATACTCATTTCTTTAGTTCGATCACCATAGGAACCAATCTGAGTACCGCTAGAGTCGTATTCCCTTATCATATTACGATAGCTATCAGTTATCAAAATATGACCTAACGTTGTAACTGCAACTCCACAAGGATATGTAAGTTGATTGTTATCATAATTCCCACCAGGTATAAGCAATATAAAGTTGCCAGTTGAATCAAATTTCTGAACTCTTTGACTAGATACTACGTAGATATTACCTGTGCTATCAATAGTTAATTTAAAAGGATATTGCATTTGGCCTGGATCATTGCCACTAGTACCAAATTTAGAAATATAGTTACCATCAGAATCAAATTTTTGAATTCGATTATTATTGGTATCTGCCACAAAAATATTGCCTGAGGAATCGACTGCTACACCTTGTGGATTGTCTAGTTCACCATTAGCATTACCATTACTGCCAATATTCATTGTATGGTTACCTGACGAATCAAACTTTTGTATACGACTATTATGAGTATCAGCAACATAGATATTGCCTGCAGAATCTGTTGTTAAACCATTTGCGTATGAAAGGTCATTGCCATCATCATTATGATTTCCAATTTCATCTAATAGGGTACCGTTGGCATCAAACTTATCAACTTGATTTCCATAATGATCTAAAGCATATATATTTCCGGAAGTATCAACTGCTACATCAACTGGACTAGATTCTCGATCGCCATATGAACTACTTGGTACATTAATATTCTTCTCAACTTCAAAACTAGAATTAAGTACTTGTATATTTTGTCTATATCTATCTGCTACAAATATCCTACCATCAGAAGAAGTAGTAATACCTGTGATGCCATCAAATACTGGTTGTTTCCCAGCATCATTTTGAACTGTTTGCACATCACCATTAATGGTCACATTGTCTATAGTTGTATTGCCAGACGAAACCGCTGCAAGACCACCAGAGTATATGGACATAGAAGTAATAGAAGCCTGGTAGTTATCAAAATTTATATTCTTGATCGTAGCATTTTGAAGAATAGCAAAAATACCAGTAAAACCAGAAGAAACTTGAGTAATATTTGAAATACTATGACCGTCACCATCTAATGTGCCTCTAAATCCACTGAAACTCTCTAGATTTACATCATCTAATATCGGGAAGAAACCTTGTACATCAATAACTGGTGCTTCGCCACCGTCACTAGTAGCTATAGGATCCCATGTCCAACTAGCAGATTCTGTACAATCGATATTGTTCGCCAAAACATAATTACCTTCTAAATCACCATGTTCATGTGTTACTGGATCAACTCCTATGGCTTGAAATTGACGACAGTTTGTAACTTGATAGACCTCTTGCGTGTTAGTTTTAAACACGACAGTATTAGAATATGCACTTTGCTCATCACTATTTATGAAGGCTGCGACCCTAACTGCATATTCAGTATCAGGATCTAAACTAGTTAATACATCGGCAAGTGATACACGATTATTTTTCCCTGCATATATCCAAGTAGTATCTGTTGTTTTTCTATAGAAAATACCGAAATAATCTGGGTTGCTATTTGTTGTATCTTCCCATGTTAAATTTGCGCTTAGAGCATTAGGCGTCACGGTTAAGTTCGTAGGGCCAGGACTACAACCCTCGGTAGTAAATGTTGCATCTTCGCCATATGTCGTACCACCACTATTTGTTGCGAAAGAACGATAGTGATATGTTGTACCACAATCTAAATTCGATATTGATATTGCATATTCTCCAACGAGTGTTGTTTTAACAAACTTTTGAACACGATTATTAGCCCTATCTACAACCAGAAAGTTTCCGTTAATATCAATAGCAATACCTTGTGGTTGATCAAACTGGCCTTTCTGAGTGCCCCCTTGACCTGACATATTGCCATAGTAATCTAAACCAAGTTTTCCCCACTGTGCTACAAAGCTATTTGCACTATCAAACTCTTGAACACGATTATTATATTGATCTGAAACGAAAATATTTCCAGAAGAATCAACAGCAATACCACTAGGCGAATTGAATTCACCTTCGCGGGAACCATAACTGCCAAATTTATGAATAAAGTTACCTGTAGAATCAAATTTTTGTATACGGTTATTACCAGTATCAGCTACATAAATGTTCCCAATAGTATCTATGGCAATACCACTAGGATTATCGAAATGTCCATCACTATCACCTTGAGAGCCAAATTGTAATATTGGTATTCCAGAAGAATCGAACTTCTGTATTCGATGATTATAATTTTCAGTTGTATAAATGTTGCCAGACGGATCAAGAGCTATTGAACTCAATCCATAAAATTTCCCGGGATCTTGTCCATACGTCCCGAATTCAGACAGAAAATTTCCTGAGGGTCCATATTTTATAACTTTGCCATACCCGTTATCTGCAACAAAAAGATTTCCACTGGCATCAACAACTACTGCTATAGGTTGTGACATATAACCAGTTCCATAGCCAGCATTTGAACCAATATAAGAAACGAAATTTCCCAGAGCATCATATTTTACAACTCTGGAGTTGTAAGTGTCTGCTACATAAGTATTACCATCAATATCAATAGCAATACCGTTTGGATAGTATAATTGACCATCGCTACTGCCATCATTTCCTATTTCTGAATCAAAGTAATACCCAGGTCTAGGAGCTAAGCCAGAATTATCTTTTATCGTTATTCCATAAGATGTAGTTTCACCTATTTCAAAACCAAAGTTAGAAATATTTTCACCAGTTGCAACACCTACTAAACTTGCACCTTTTTTACCAATACCAGCAACAATACCAGTATTTGATTCTGGAGCTGTATTATCTGCGAATGCATAAAGTGGGAAAGACAACAAAGAAATCATAATTAGTAAAACTAATAGGCGTTGTCTATACATATTTATTTTTCGTCACAAATGCTATAAATCTTTAATAATTAATGAGTATAAGATCGTTGTTAAATTATTATTCTGGCTGATTGAACATATATTTGCAGAAAAGTCCGATTAAATCAAGCATTTATGGCAATTGCTTTACATTATACGATTTACCCAATTCTTGACAAACGGGTTTGGCTTCGTGGGTAGAACCTTGGGAAAGTTAAACGTTGAACCTGAATTCGGTCACATCACCATCTTGGAATATGTAATCTTTTCCTTCAATTCGCAGTTTTCCAGCATCACGAGATTTAGACCAGCTACCGGCTGCAATCAGATCTTCGTAAGAAACTACTTCTGCTTTAATAAACCCTCGTTCAAAATCTCCGTGAATAACACCAGCACATTGAGGAGCGGTGGCGCCAGCTTTAAAAGTCCAAGCACGTGTTTCTTTTTCTCCAGTTGTAAAATATGTTCGAAGGCCCAACATTGTAAATGCGCTATGTATAAATTTAGGCATTGCACCCTCGCCAAGACCGAACATTTCTAGCATCTCGCCACGCTCATCTTTATCAGAAATTTGTGCTGCTTCTGCTTCAAGCTGAACACAAAGCGGAACGATTTCAACGCCAGGTAATTCTTGGGATACTTTATTTGCAAGTTCAGTTGCCTGATCGAGTTGATCATCCGCAATATTTAACACAGCCATAAAAGGCTTGTTCGTCAAAAGAAAATAATCTTTAATAGCTTCACGATCTTCTTTGCTCATAGTTGAACGATAAAGTGGTGTACCCTCTTTTAAATGCTGCAACGCTTTAGAAGCAATCTCATTTTGTGTAGCGATATCTTTATCTGTTCTTGCCTGTTTAATTTTTTTCTCTAATTGCTTTTCACAACTTTCATAATCGGCATAAACAAGTTCGAGCTCGACAACACGCAAATGCTCTAAGGGATCAGTTGGACCAGGTACGCCAGCATCAAATGCACGAAGCACATAAACAACACCATCAACTTCACGAATATGACTCAAGAATTTATTCCCCAAACCTTCGCCACTATGTGCGCCTTCAACAAGTCCGCCAATATCAACAAATTGTACGGAAGCATAAATGGTTTCTTTGGTCTGGCTCATTTGCGCCAATGCATCTAGACGTGAATCTGGAACTTTTGCATTACCTACATTAGGTTCAATAGTTGCAAATGCATAAGGGGCAGCATATGCACCACCACCAGCTAGAGCATTAAATAATGTTGATTTACCAGCGTTGGGAAGACCAACAAACCCGAATTTTTCCATTCATATAGGTTATTCGTTTAGATATAGAACAATCGAAAGATGACCAGAAATTATTTTTTCAATAATTCTGTAAATTCCTGCTCATTAAGCAAGCCAACACCGAGTTTTTCAGCTTTGTCTAATTTCGATCCAGCCTTATCACCATAAACAACATAATTGGTCTTTGCACTAACGCTGGAGCTGACTTTACCACCACGTTTAAATATCTCTTCTCCAGCTTGTTCACGAGCCATTGTTTCTAAGGAACCAGTTAAAACAAATGTCATACCAGCAAATGTTTGAGATTCTTCATGCCCTAGAACTTGACCCGACGAAGAAGTGAGGACAGAAGAGCCAGTACCTTTCACATTTACCCCAGCTTTAACAAGACGATTTATCATTTCAATATTTTTAGAATCCGAAAAATAATCTTTCACACTTTGAGCAATGATATCTCCGAGCCCTTCGAGCTCAGCTATTTGTTCTACACGCGCTTTTTCAATAGCAAAAATATCCTCATAATGTTTTGCTAATTCTCTAGCTGCACTCGGCCCAACGTGTCGGATACCTAAAGCTATCAACAATCTATTTAAAGGTTGTCTTTTCGAATTTTCTATTGACTCTAGAAGATTATCAACACTTTTTTGTGCCATGCGTTCAAGATTTTCTAAATCCTCACGCTTCAAATAATAAATATCAGCAATATTTTTTATTAATCCAGAATCTATAAATTGATTTACTTTGGCAATTCCAAGTCCTTCAATTTCCATACCTGAGCGCGACGCAAAATATTCAATCGATGTTGAACGTCGAGCCGGACATTCATTATTCACACAACGATGTTGTACTTCGCCTTCAGGTTTGGAAAGCTTATGACCGCAAGTCGGACAATTTTCTGGAAACTTCCAAGGCTTTGAACCCTTAGGGCGAAGTGAAATTATCGGTCCTACAACTTCTGGAATTACATCACCAGCTTTACGTACAATGACCGTATCACCAGGTCGAACATTACGTTTTTCTAGATCATCGCCATTGTGCAATGTTGCCATTGCCACAGTTGAACCACCAACAAATATTGGTTCTAAAACAGCAAAAGGAGTCGCACGACCTGTTCGACCTACACTAACTTGAATATCAATTAGTTTAGTTGTTTTTTCTTCAGGGGCAAACTTGACAGCTATTGCCCATCGTGGTGCACGCGCAGTAAAGCCCATTTGTTCACGAATCGAAAAGTCGTCAACTTTAATTACTGCACCATCGATTTCATAATCAAAACTGTGACGGATTTCCTCGAGTTTTGATGCACGTATTTGTGCTTGCGTGATATCACTTAAAACTTTTATTTCATTATTAACAGGAATACCCAATTTAGAAAAATATTGTAGTGTTTGTATATGTGTATTTAATTTTGGTGTACCTATATTCTCACCAAGTTGATAAGCTACAAAATCTAGATCTCTACTTTGTGTAATAGAAGTATCTTTAACACGCAATGAGCCAGCAGCAGCATTACGTGGATTTGCGAATATTTTTTCACCTAATTTTCTTTGTCGCTCATTTAGATCTTCAAAACTTTTTAATGGCATAAAAACTTCACCACGAACTTCTAACAATTTTGGCTTATCTTTTAATAGATGCGGTATAGATTTTATCTGCTTAATATTTTCAGTAACATCTTCGCCAGTATAGCCATCGCCTCTCGTACCTGCTTTAACTAATTTTCCATCTTCGTATACAATTGAAATTGCTAAGCCATCCATTTTTGGTTCGACTACTAATTTCGTATTTGATAAGTCTGCCAACTTTGAAACTTTTAATCCCCAAGCAGTTAATTCTTCGGGTGAAAATACATTGTCAAGACTTAACATTGGTTCAATATGGTTAAATGGCGCAAAACTAGATTGCAAAAATGTATTTGGTGCTTGTGTAGGAGATTTTTTTGATACGAAATGTGGGTATTCTGACTCTAAATTTTTTAATTCTAGGTAAAGCTCGTCATATTGTGCATCAGAAATCTCAGGCTCATCTTGGCCATAATACCTTTCGTTATGGTATTTTATTGTTTCTATTAGTTCATTAATTCGACTTTTAGCATCATATTTCACCACTCTTATAGATTAGCTTAATAATGTGTTTGTCTATTAAAAAACAAAGATATTTAACAGATTTTAAATCAAGTTTTACTAGATTGTTGTTGTGAAAATACGATTTATCCTACTGGCCTACATATTGATACTTCTAGGGGTTAATTCTTGGGTATTAAATAAAAATATTGATTCAAATATTTCAATAAAAATAACTTTTGGTATAAGCATATTTTGTCTTAGCGCTGTTGGTTTGTCGTTGGCGCTACAGAGCTTGAGCGGTATAGGGGCAATTAAAATATTTGCATATGCCACTGCGCTTGTTTACGTCCAAAGTTTTCTTAATTCAGAAAATATTGGATCTTTCACAGTTTTCTTTATTAACACAATAACTATGGCTTTACTACTTCTACCAAGAGTTACTGAATTTCTCACTCGTGACATAGGTGTGAACAATGAAAGAATTTTTATTTTACAAACTCCGGGCAATATAGCTGGGTTTACGGCATTGGTGTGGTCTTTTTTTTGGACACTAATTTATTTTCTTATATTAAATATTAGTAATTCTAATTGGTTAATGAGTTCTATTTTTTTCATCTTCGCAATAATCATTTTATTGTTTTTTAGTGCAACAACAACCAACCTTATTCGTCGCAGAGTTATAGTCGTTCCAAATGGTATTGTTTTATGTGATCCTATAACACTTAGCGATACTGTGTTATTGCCACTATCTAAGTTAAAAGATATAAAAACTCTGAGTATAAAAGAATTTCGTAAATCACACGCTAGAAAAGACAAAGCGCCCGATAATGAATATATTGGGAATATTAAATCAAAAAATATTACACAACTAAGGCTTAGTGAAAGAACAGATTCATTTATGGTGAGGAACAATCACATGAGCACTGAACGTAAAGATATAGAAGAACTCTTTGTATCTTTAGTAAACCCAGTTAAATTTGAGAAATATTTTAGAGCACGGTTCCATAAGGCTAGCGAAGATCTAAATGTTAATTCTGGACAAGCAGATTCATCAAGCGATCAAGTTGTGCAGAGCAAAACATCGAAGAAGCTGGAAATGTTAAAAATGGAAAAAGAACTTGGTATAGAAACTGCACCTAAATCTGATGCGAAACTTCCACAATGGCGTGATAAGAAGATCGACAAATAGTAAAGTTTAATTCATTTAGCAGTATAGATAAAAATGAATGTTATACAAGCAAATATCTGAGCTATAAAACGATATATCGTTTAAGACGCCAGACACCTAGATACGCCTAAATGGTTATTCCTGCAAGTTCGCCACAACGATCTGTAATCATTTCGGCAATAATTTCTTTTTTTGTTAATTTTGTATCAAGCATTTGTAATTTTGCTAGTGCAACATCATGGTCCATTGATTCGAGAGAAATCATACCAGCTTTGCCTAATTTTACTGTTGAATCGTATTGTGTAAAATCTATAGATTCTCCATTTTCAGTTACACCAAATACTAAGATTCCAAGTTCATTTAGCTTTTCAACTAAATCAGGAATTGCAGCGTGTGATGAATTTCCATTTACACACGTCGTATGATAAGTAGTCATTAACACCGCAGTCGGTTTTACTAAAGCAATATCTTCAATAAGCTTACTGTGGTTAGCTCGAATTACGTTTACAGGGTAGTCAATGATATCGCTACGTTGTAATATTGGAGAATAATATTCTGTAAGTTTATCTATTAGTTCTTTTCTTTTAATATTCAATTTTTCAATTTTTGCTAAATATTCAGGAGAAACTTCTGAAGCATATTCCATATCCATACCGTTGAAAGGTTCTTTGACAATTTCATTGGCTGGAACAATCTGATCATGAAATGCAATATAAACACCGGGCTTCATACCCGCGCCCGCTCTACTTATAGCAAAATTAAAATTATCCCATGCGTCAGTATTGTTATCAGTAGTTATATCATTTGATCCAGTTAAAATAATTACACATTTATTCTTCAACAATACGTTTGCATATTCTTTTTGGATTGCACGAGCTGTCTGTTCCATTGCATCTGTACCATGGGTAATTACAATTCCATCAGGGTCATTAAGCATCGACTGATTGATTGTTGTCAAAATATCTTGTAGATCATTTTCCGTAATGTTTTCGCTCATACCTGTATAAGCAATTTGAGTTAAGCCAATAATTTGTTGTTCTTTAACGTCTGGATATTTTTCAACTAACATTTCGAGTAGATCAAGCATATGGCCACCTTCACGATAACCATCTGGATGCATCAATGATGAAATTGTGCCACCCGCATATAAAATATTAACTACTGGAATTTTTGTTTGGTTCTCGTTCATATTTGACATCAGTATATTTTAACAGCTAAACAATAATTCCTGAACCAATACATTCATCATCGAGATAACATGCAGCAGTTTGACCAGGTGATATACGCATTACAGGTTCAATGAATTCTAGTTGATTAGGTTCTAGCCAAATAGCTTCGAAACTTTTACCGTGAGCACGCGGTTGAACAGTAACATTTATCGGAAATTCAATTTTACGAGTTAATGAAACTTGACGCAGCTCGTGAGAACTTGTGAACAAATGTTCTCTATCGCCAACTGTTATTTGTTTAGTATCAAAATCACGATTGAGGATATATTGCCTCTCTCCAACTAACTCGCCAACAGCATTACCAGTACCACGACGTTGACCCAGTGTAAATAGTTCCGCACCATCATGATGACCAACAACATTACCTGCGATATCTACGATTTCACCTTCATGTAAAGTTATACGATTTCGCAAGAAATCTTCTCTCCCCTTTTTCTGGATAAAACAAACGTCCATCGACTCTGCTTTAGATGCTGTGCGCATTCCGAATTCATGAGCCAGCTCACGCACTCGTGTTTTCGTCATCTCACCCACGGGAAAAAGTGTGTGTGCGAGAACATCTTGCGCAACCATTGACAAAACATAACTTTGATCTTTTGCTTCATCGATTCCGCGCAATAATTTATAAACATTTTCCGCGCTATCAAATTCAACACGAGCATGATGACCAGTAGCAACAAAATCATAGCCCATAGCCATAGCACGGTCATGAAGACCTGCAAATTTAATATGACGATTACATTCAATACATGGATTCGGTGTTAACATTTTTTCGTGAGCAGTTAGATACGGGTCAACTACATGCTCATTAAATTCTTCTCCTAGATTAAATATATAATGAGGAATATCAAGTTGCGCAGCAACGCGACGAGCATCTTCAACGTCAGCTAGAGAACAACATCCTGAATCAGTTTCACCACCCCAAAGTTTCAAAGTCACTCCTGCTAATTCATAGCCTTGTTGTTTTAAAATTAATGCTGCAACAGTTGAATCGACTCCACCGCTCATAGCCACTAATACTTTTTTCTTATTTTTCATATTAAATACTTACCGAATCCTTTTTTGAAAATGATCTTAATGTTTTTATACATTCACTAATAATATTCACAGCTTCAACAAGTTCTTCTTCTGTATTTTTCGATGATAAGGATATACGAATAGTCGACAGTGCATCTTTCTGATCCATACCCATTGATGTTAAAACCCTAGAAGGAGTTGATGCACCTGATGCACATGCTGAACCTTTAGAAACACAAATTCCTTTATCATCAAGCATGGTAACCAACATTTGTGCTTCGATATCTGAAAAACGAACAGAATTTATATGTGGTGATTTTTTTGCGCAACATGAATTAAATTCAATATTCTCTATTGACAATGAAAGCAATTTTGTGAGTATTTCATTTAGCTTATTTACAATCGATATCTCATACTCTCTGTTTACTTGAGCATATTTACTAACAAATGTTTTAGAAAATGAATCACATAAAAAAGATGGCGTTGTGCCTGGACGTAATTCCCATTCTTGTGAGCCACCAAACATTAAAGAGGAGATAGATTTACGATCTTTAATTACTAATAGGCCAATACCTTGTAAACCACCAAGTTTGTGTCCACTAAAAACAGCATAATCGCCATATTCACAGATCTGGGAGGCGTTAAAAGAATAATAGGATTGAACGGCATCTATTAAAAGGAAGGCTTCTTTTTCGTGAATAATCTTCGATGCAGATTCAATATCTTGAGCAACGCCAGTTTCATTATTGGTGGCCATCAAACATACGAGGTCGCCTTTATCGACTTGATCTAAATCATCAATATTGATTTGTCCTTGACTGTCGACTTTCAAATATATAACATTTTCTTTTTCTTCATTAACAAAATCACAAGTCTTTTTAACAGCATCATGTTCCGTCATTGAACAAAATATTTTTGCATCTTTATGTTTGCGATCAAAACCTTGTATAACTATATTTAATGCATCGCTTGCACCTGAAGTAAAAACTATATTATCTGGAGAAACACCACAAGTTTTCGCAACATTCTCGCGAGCGACTTCTAGCCCAGATTTAGCCATGCGTGAAATACTGTGAGATCCAGATACATTGCCCCAAGAATGGTCTAAATATGTTTTTGCTTGCGCGATAAGATCCTTATTGGGTTCTAAAGTTGTAGCAGCATCTAAATATATCACTACTCTATTCTAGTTTTATTAAATCAAATGAAACTAATTGCCTTTTTAGATGCTATATCCTTCGGTTTATCTCGGTATTACATCGTTAAAGCCTTGCAAGAATGCAAGGACGGACCCTGCACTTGCAAGGACGGACCCTGCATTTGCAAGGACGGACCTTGTAATCTTGTATTCTTCTTGTAATTTTTTGTCTTACAGGCCTTTCGTAGGGAAACCACCGAGATAAGAATATACCCGACCTAAAACATAACCTTTCCAATAATGGCGCAATCCACGAATAGCACTTCCAGGATCATCGGTATTTTCTATGTTACCTAGCTCATTTTCGTCAACTATTGTATAGGAGTTATAACCAAGTCGAGAAAGAACGGTATAAACACCGGCTAGTTGTTCTTTCGCGAGCTGTGCAGTTTTTTGATATGCCTTAATTGAACGAAATTGATTAATTTGTATTTCGCCATCCACTAAATCAGGAGCACCTAGCGAATAATATTTAGCCATTAACTCACTTGAACGCGCAAAGAGTTCTACCGCTGAACCCAATTGTGCATATGCAAGATTATCGCCATTACCAAAAACTTCAGCAGCATTTTGTTCAACCTCATGAGAATTAAAAATAATTTCTACACTTGGATCAACTTTGGCAAGGATATCAAAAGCACCGTCTTCATCAACCTTTGCAGAATCCATAATTTCTTGTATGATTATTGTTTTAAATGCTTCTAAATTCGAATCAGCACCTTGTTTAAAAAACTTTGCAACTGATGCAACATTAAGTTTCTTATCAATATTTAAATCATTACTTTCATCAATACCTTTTATTACATCTTTTTGGATTTCTAATCCTGCAATTCCTATAGCAAAATTAGCTGCAGCGTTTCCTAGAGCATATCCATATTCATTTTGAGTAACAATTGGATCATCATTTGAGTCGAGCACTTTTGAGAGAGTTGAATTTCCAGAATATTCGAACGATTTAACAACTGTTAAAATGGAATAAGAATCTATTAATAGTTCAGCATCATTTAATGTTTTAACACTAATGTTTGATAACTGATCATTAAAATCATCGAATTTTGAATTAACAAGTGCATCTAGATCATCGACAACTTTTAGTCCAACAGAATTTCCGCCTTCATTTAATGCATTAATGACTTTTAAACCCCAATCAACAGTTGATGCTTGTCCATAAGAATCCCTGATGTATGATAACGCAGAAGCATATTTATTTTCTTTAATATAATCTTGAGCTTTATCTTTACTAGTTTGAATACTGGCTAAAATATTGTCGAAACCATTTGTAGATAATATCTGTTCATTTGCTGGAATACTAAAACTTGTTTGGAGTTTTGTAATTTTGTCATCATACTTATTTACAACTTCTTTCAAATGATTACTCTGAGGCTTATTTAATTTTATTTTTGATAAACCTTTAAATTTTGGCAATATTTTTCCAGTGAACTCTTTATATGCTTCATATATATTGGTTACTTCAATAACTTCTAGTCCCATATCAGACCCTAATTTTTTTAAATTAACAATATCGCCGTTTTCATCTGCTTCTTTTAATTGCCCTGAAGGAATTAGTACTTTTGATTTTCCGGATTTTTTCGCACCAGATAGTTTGTATTCAATACCTCCAACTGGCCCAACTGTTCCATCAGGATTAATTGTTCCTGTCATTGTTACATCGCTATCAATTTTATCTCCCCTAATCAATGAGATTGCACCAACCGTCATTAATGCTCCAGCACTTGGTCCATCAATGAACCCTGTTGTACTAACTTGAAATTGTCTTTTGTCTAGCGATGCACCTGTTATTAGAGTTGATACTGTCATTGCGTTCCATGCAGAAGCTATCCATTGATCTCCTGATCCTTTTACTTCATCATTTGATATTGCAACAGTTATGTTTTTTGATTTTGTCTCGCGCAATTCAATTGCCATTTCGCTAGATCCACCACTTGGGCCATCTGCTCCATCTGTATAAAATAATGGTTCTAATGTCACTGTTCCGCCAACAGTTTTCGTCGGGGTTTGATCAGATTTTTTTACCGAGCTACTTGGTGTACATGCACCTAAAATTAAGGATATTGAAATTAGTGTGATAAATAAGGATTTAGATAGATTTTTCATTTCCCCAGATTAATACACAAAAAGTGAATTTTCTGCATTAATGTGTCATTCACACAATAATTGTCACACCCTCATGGTTTAATAGAACTATGAATAAGCAATTACAACTCCTAGAGCAAAATAGCATTAAAAGAGATGCAGACACCAAAGTCAAGTCAACAACTAAGAAGCCTAATTCTAGGCGAAAAACAAAACTAGCAAGTGTTGAAAAGCCATGGAAATTAAGTGAGTCCGAAAGAAATCAAGGGTTAGCTGGTATTGCAATGATTAAACAAATATTGGCAAGTATGCCTAATAATTTCGACTTAGTATTTGAAAGTGATTACGCAAAAGCAAGCTAGTTATAGATTATGCGTATAAAGCGAATAGATTTTCATATTGCGAAATTATTGTAATATTTCAAATATCACTCTTGCTCAAAAACATTGAATCTATCAAGGAGTTAGTTTAAATGCCGATAATATAATGTGAGAGATAATTCGACTGGTCCGCCACTGTCAAGTATTCAATATACTTTTTTTGGAAAAATCAGACAGTCATGGATCACGCCTATTTTCGCATTGTTAATAATTCTTTCGATCACATTTGGAGTGTACTTTTCACAGTTAGCAACAGCAAACGAACAAAATGATAAGGCATCAGCATTTGCTAAATCGGATGCCGAAAAATCAATATCAGATTACATGGCTAAGATTACCGCACTAGCTAGTGGCTCAAGCAATATTTTTAGATCGAATTTTGATACAAGTTCAGAATTGCTTGAACAATATGTTCAAAATTCCCAGGTAACAACTAGATATAAAGGTATTTACGAAATGGGTTTCGCGGTCCCTAATGTGATTGGAAATCCGACTATAGAGACTATAGCGCCTAAAAGCATAACTGAAAGTTCGGGGTTCACCGTTGATTCTCTCACTGGTATTCCCTTGAGTGCAATAGTCGATAGCAATGACGAATTTAATGAAGCAAGAGACAGCGGTGAGAATCAAATTACAAATATATTTATCTCTCAAGCATTAACAAATTCAAATACCAAAAAACATGCTTTACTTCTTATACCTGTATTTAAGGCTGGAACTGTCTCAAGAACTGTCTCTGAACGAAGAGCAAACTTTATAGGAACAATATTTGTACCAATAGATATAAGTTCATTTTTAGAAGGTGCAAAGGATGAAGCAAATACGTTTGACTATTTTGGAATAACTATTGGTGATGACGAGACAATATCTGGAACAACAATTATCAACAGTAAAAGAACAATTACAGATTTGAGAAAACAAAATATAAGATTATTAAACAAAACAATGGTCTTAGATTATAACGATTATTCTATAAAAAAACGCGCATCGAATATTGGCCGTCAAACAACACTATATTCAGGTATTGGTTTGGCCATCATGATCTATCTAGTCTTAATGATCATGCAACTCGGCGAAAAACGAGCGAATCTCGCATCACTAAATGCAGAAAGAGAAATATATCAAAGTGAAGCTAGATTCTCAGCGTTAATAAAACAATCGAGTGATATTACATTAGTAATCGATAGTAATGGTTTAGTAATATTTGCTTCGCCTTCATTAAAAAATAATCTTGGCTATAGTACAGCGGACTTAATAGGAAGACCATTCTTAAAATTCTTAAGTTTAAAAAATACAAAACTACAAGCTATCTCCGTTTTAAAGAAATTGAATAAGGGCATAGTACCAGAACCATTTGAAACAAAAGTAGTAACAAAAAATGGTGTCGAATGCACATTCGAATGCGTTATAAACGATTTAAGAAATGATCCTGCAGTTGGAGGTATTGTATGTAACAGTCGTGATATCTCTGAAAGAAAGACCTCCGAATTAGAAGTCAAAAAGGCTATGGCGCTTTATGAAAATGCGCTTTCTAATGCACCAATTGGCGTTGCGTTGGTACATAAAAATGGTCAATGCTTTTGGACGAATGATGCTTTGACGGAATTTCTTGGTATTGATAATTCAGAGATCATTAAAAAAGAGTTAAAAGATAATATTTTAAAAGATGATCGAACACTATTTATAAAACTCTGGTCAAAACTAGATTCTGTTAAAGAAAATAAAGTTGTTGAAGAAATGAGATTTGAACATCCAGATGGTGTTGCTAGATGGGGGCTAATTTCAGCCCAGCCAGTTTTCGACGAAAAAGTTTTCCAATACTATGTTATTCAAATAGAGGACACAACAGAGCGTAGACGAATTGCAGAGCGACTTGAATACCAAGCAATACATGACCCTTTGACGGGTATGCCCAATAGATTATTACTGGTTGATCGTTTATCACTTGCAATAGAAAAATCAAAAAGAACTGGTTTAAGTCTTGCGGTACTTTTTATTGACCTTGATAGATTTAAAATTATTAATGACTCATTAGGACATGCTGCTGGTGATCAATTACTTATGACAGTAGCAGATAGAATAAAAGATTCAGTTAGACCCAACGATACCACTGCAAGATTTGGTGGAGATGAATTCGTAATTTTATGTGAAGATATTTCTAGTGACGAGCAGACCAACGAGATATCAAATCGACTTCTAGAAAATATCCAAATGCCGATTATGTTAGATGAAGGTGAAGTATATGTGACTGCAAGTATAGGTATAGCAAGATCTACTGGCGTAATAGATACGTCTGAAACTATATTGCGTGATGCAGACTTAGCAATGTATCGGGCTAAAGAAGGTGGTAGAAACCGTGTCGAAGAATTCGATGAGACTACCCATGTACGCGCTGTTGCCGATCTACAAACAGGTAATGGAATGTTTAGAGCATTAGCAAAGCAAGAATTTCATACCCATTATCAACCATCGGTTGATATTAGAACTGGAAAGCTATCTGGCTTTGAAGCACTTGTCTACTGGGAGCATCCGACACAAGGCCATATCTCGCCAAAAGAATTTATTTCACTTGCAGAACAAACTGGAATTATTGTCCCAATCGGTATGAGAGTTTTTGAAACAGCATGTGAACAGTTAAAGCAATGGCACTCTTTAAGTGAAGAATCCAAAGTATTAACAATGAGTATAAATCTCTCCCCAAGACAATTATCTGAGCCATCTCTATATGGTGAGGTACTTCGTATTATAGAAAGAACTGGTGTAGATGCCGATAAAATTTGGTTTGAAATAACTGAAACTGCACTTATGACTGACGTGGAATCAACCATTATCATGCTAGATAAATTGAAAACTATAGGTATTCATTTTGCTGTAGATGACTTCGGAACTGGCTATTCTTCCTTATCGTACTTAAAGAAGTTTCCAGTTGAAGCATTAAAAGTTGATCAAAGTTTTGTCGAAGGTTTAGGCACAGATACAGAAGATACAGCCATCGTTTCAGCTGTTATATCACTGGCACATTCTTTAGGTCTAAAAGCCATAGCCGAAGGTGTAGAACAGCCACATCACTTGGCTGAACTAAAAACTTTGGGTTGCGAATATGCCCAAGGATACTTATATTCAAAAGCAAAATCAGCAGATAATTGGGATTCTTATGTTATATCTAAGGGTATTTTTGAATTTTCTAGCGAGAAGATATAATTTAAAAAATATTTGAACATGCGCATTATTGTGTAGTATTGTTCTATCATGTTATAACAAGGAGGAAACATGACATCAATAATATTCATTCCAATACAGCCCGTAAATAATTCAACATCATCATTCTTAGCAAACGATCCATATATCAATACGTTCTGGTTACCCATACTTGGGCCAACAGCAACATTATTACTAAATTCATTACTGACTAGAGCTTTATGCGAAACAGAGCCATGGGAACAAGAAGTAAACGATCTATCTAAATCAATAGGTGTAGGAAATAGAGAAGGAAACTCTAGTCCTATAGTTAAGAATTTAAAAAGATTATGTTATTTCGGGTTAATTTCGAAATATCAGGATAAATATTATGTTCCTACGAATATCCCTAACATCGAGCAGAACAATCTAAGAAAGCTCAATATATCCCTACAAAGTGAACATAGTTTGTGGATTAACAACTTAAATAGCGACCCTATGACTACCCAAAGACAAAAAGCCCTATTTATTTGTGCAAACTTCAAATTAAAATCAACTAAAACAAATAAAATATTTACTGCATTGTCAAGAAGTGGCCTTCATCCAAGTATTATAGGTGAAACAATATTAAGTTATCAGAAAATTCAAACGCAACATGAGCCAAATTATGTCGTCGATTGAAATTTACATTAGGAAAATTCAATGAAATCAAAAGATCTAATATCTCAAATTAAATCAGAGATAACAGAAATAGAAATAGATGCCGTAAATTCTGAATCAGTTACATTTCTTGATGTTAGAGAGCCAGTAGAAATTGAAGGCGGAATAATAGCTAATTCTATTCATATCCCTCGAGGTACACTTGAGACTAACATAGAAAATAAAATTCCAAACCAAGATGAGAATATTATTATTTATTGTGCCTCTGGAATTCGCTCTGCTTTTGCAGCAAAAACACTTATGGATTTGGGTTACAAAAACGTAAAATCATTAATCGGTGGATTCAATGGATGGAAAGATAAAGGGAATGACTTTGAAATTCCAAAACTTCTAAGCTCAAGTCAGATGTCAAGATATGCAAGACATCTATTGTTACCAGAAGTGGGCGAAGTCGGACAACAAAAACTTATAGATGCAAAAGTATTATTACTTGGCGCTGGTGGCTTGGGCTCGCCTGCTGGTATGTATTTAGCAGCTTCTGGAGTTGGCAATATTGGAATTATAGATATGGATGTTGTTGATGCTTCTAATCTACAACGCCAGATAATACATTCAATTGCAACTATGGGAATGGACAAAACTGAGTCTGCGAAAATGCGAATACTTGGTTTGAATCCTGATTGCAAAGTTACAACATACAACACAAGATTAAATGCAGAAAATGTTATTGATATAGTTTCGCAATATGACATTGTTCTAGATGGTACAGATAATTTTCCTACAAGATTTTTACTAAATGATGCATCTGTTTTATTAAATGTACCTGTAGTGCACGGTTCAATTTTTAGATTCGAAGGTCAGGTGAGTGTTTTTGATCCAGCGCATGGCCCTTGTTATCGCTGTTTTTTGCCAGAGCCTCCCCCACCAGAATTAGCGCCAAGTTGCGCTGAAGCTGGAGTACTTGGAGTATTACCAGGCATTGTTGGTTCACTTCAGGCTCTTGAAACAATAAAATATATTTTGGGTATTGGCGATTCATTAGTTGGAAGATTGCTATCTTTTGATTCACTCGAAATGACATTTAAGAACTTCAAAATTAGAAAAAATGACGAATGTAAAATTTGTGGCAACGATGTCAAAGAAATAGTAATTAAAGAATACGATCAATACTGTAGGGTTTAGTTACTATTTCTTTGCTTTTACAATAATTGTTCCGTATTGACCAAATTTTGGTCCTCCATGAAAATGACAATGATAGCCATATTCACCTTCTTTGGTAAATAGCGCAACATAGATATTCTTCGATTTAAGTACTTCACTATTTAGAATGTTCGTTTTAACTTTATCGTCTTTAACATCATGTAAAGAGAAACCTTCATTTGTGAATATAACAATAGTGTTAGGTTCAATCGTTAAAGATTTAGGAGAGAAGTAATTATCTCCAATAGTTATCTTTTTCTCTTTATATAATTTTGTTGCACGTAATTTACTTAGTTTTGCTTTTGCCGCACTTTGATCAGATGATTTCGTTGTTGAACAGGAAGAAAAAATAATACCAATACTGAGCAATAAGAATATTATTAAAATTAGTCTTGATATATATTTTGTTTTAAACATTCAGAGTATTTTATCTAATTTTAAAATGTTTCAACTAACTCAACAAGAGTTCTGATACCAAAACCAGTACCACCCTCTGTGTTTTCACCATCATTAGCTCTAATAAATGCAGGTCCAGCAATATCTAGATGAACCCATGGTATATCACCAACAAATTCTTGTAGAAATAGACCAGCAGTCAATGAGCTTCCATAGCGTTCACCAGTATTAATCACATTGGCTACAGGGGTATCAATTGCCTTTCGGTAATCTTTTGGAAGTGGCATTGGCCACATTCTTTCGCCAACTCGTTCAGAAGCTTCGATAACTTTCGTACGTAATTTATCGTTATTAGACATAGCTCCAGCAATTTTTTCCCCTAATGCAATAACAATTGCACCAGTTAACGTTGCTAAATCAATTATTGCATCTGGTTTATTTTCAGAAGCAGAGATGAGCCCATCCGCAAGAATCAATCTTCCTTCTGCATCAGTATTACCAATTTCTACAGTAACGCCATTTCGATATTTAAGAATGTCACACACACGGTATGCATTACCACCAGGCATATTTTCAACTATAGGTATATATGCTTCAACATTAACTTTTGGTTTAATACCACTGATCGCTTTCATAGCTCCTACAACAGCTGCACTACCACCCATGTCGCATTTCATTGTGCCCATACCATCGCCAACTTTTATAGACAAACCACCTGAATCAAAAATTACACCTTTACCAACTAGAGCAACGGTCTTTTTTGCACCTGGTGATTTATATGTTAAATGTACAAATGCTGGTTTATTTGCTGATCCTTGACCGACTGCTACAACTCCGACCATTTTCTTTCTTTTCAAGCTGGCTTCATCAAGAATTTCAACTTTGACTGTTGTGCCTTTGAACAATGCGGCAATTTCGTTCGCATAAACTTTTGGTGCTTGATCATTTGGAGGTGTATTAACAGCATCTCGTGCCCATAAGACAGCATTAGAGATTTTTGCAACCTTTTGAAGCGTCTTTATTGTTGAAGCTTTTGTTACGTCAGAAATAACAACAGATTTAACTTTAGCTTCGTTAGAAGATTTGTATTTCGAATATCCATAAAGACCTAAGCAAAAACCTTCATAAATTGCTCTCGCGCTAATGTCTGAATCAAGTACCGTAGTTGTTGTTGTACCTAAATCTACAACAACAGTCCCAAAGCTAGATGCTTCACGAGCTGCAGATGCACATGCTCTGCGTAAAGTATCTAAAGTCAATTCTTTTGCTGAGCCTAAACCTACAACCATTAAAACATTTGAGTGGCTTTGTGTTAACAATGTATTGCCAAGTGTTGGTTTAAAATTTAATCGCTTTAAATTATCTTTGTATTTAGCACCAAGGTGTTCAATAATTGAATCATTTGATCCAGAACCATCAAAAATACCTACAACAGTAATATCAGCTTTTATAGCTTTGCTTTTCTTATTTGACCAAGTTACTTTAACCATTACATTCCTTTTTATATTTTTCTTATACTATTCATTCTATACGCATTTAAGAGCCATTATGCTTAATTGAAGACATAAACAATCTCTAGCGACAGTCTGATATTAGGTTCGGCTCGTCCGAAATGGCGCGAAACCTTTTATGGATTCAATTAGGTATAATGAATCCATTTTAAGAAAATATCGAACGCGGTATTAACTCAACACCTGCGACCATAAGAATAACTAAATACAACAACCCAGTAGTAGCCATAACTGCACTATAACTCTTCTCACTTAATGCTTTTCTCGCCATTAATAAGATAACTAAAGAGGTAATGCTAGAGCCCAACCACATATTTGCCAGCATACCATTCCATCCATCATTGATATCCCCACTAAAAACTTGCAGCATTGAAGGTTTTATTAACCATCCAAGTGTGACTATCAAAAGTACAAATATCAAAAAATTACAAATCTTTTTTATTGGCATACGATTTAAACCAGGTTGAACTAGATACCAATGGCCTAATAACATTGCGTTTAGAGAACCGCCTAACAATAATGCTCCAATTAAGATTCTAAATATTTCTAATATTTCATTTCTTATATTTTTCACATTATGAACTTCTAATATTAAGGCCAAAATTAATAAGAAAGATATAAAAATAGAAAATACCAATTGTAATTGCATATTATTTATTTTTAATAAAATAAATTCTTTATATAAAGCAAGCAGAAATAACAAACTGATCAATACAACCAAAATTGAAAATATTATTACAACATTGATTGAAGTTGCGAGTATGGCCAATATCACAAAACCTATCAATATTGAATGCATTAATAAAAAGAAGCCTTTTCCTAAAGTCTTCATCGTCGAAATATATATAAGCGATATAATTATGCCTAAGGCAAAACTGAGAACAACTGAAGATACTGTAAAGACCACGTGAAAAAGTATAGTTTTAGTATTAAGAAGATTGCTTATCCAAAATTGAACTAACACCATTGTCGTCAGTATTGTCAGTATTTGTTACCTTAGATTTAACACCTAGCGGCAATTGCCATACAAAATTGGGGCTAACATCAACTAACGCTTCGATTTCTTGTGGTTTTGAGAACACATAACCTTGTACAAAATCACAACCAGCATTAATGATTTTTTGTAATGCTTCAGGTGTCTCGACACCAGTGGCAACAACCTTTGTATCAGATGCTTTAGCTAACTGAATGACTGCTGGGATTATAGAAGTTGAAGGATTAGTAATAAAATCATTTATTAGATTTCTACCAAGCTTTATCACATCGTAATCATATTTTTTCAATGCTTGAAGAGAAGCTTCTTCAGCACCAAAATCGTCCAAACCTACAGGGATCCCCAAATCTCTTAACTGATTTAGGAAAGGATATAAAAGACCACTGTCTACTTTAAATACGCTTTCTTCTATTTCTACACCAATCATGTCAGCTTTAGCGGAAGAATTTTTCAAGACATCTAATACGTGCTTGTAGAAATCACCTTGTAGTAAATGTCTTACAGAAAGGTTCACCCAAACTCGACAAGGAACTCCGGTAATTTCAGATATTTCTAATGCATTTGTAAATGCTTTATCAACCATCCAACTGTCGATTCTTATAATTTCACCAGTAACCTTTGCAGCATCTAGAAATTGATCAGGACCTAAGACACCAAAATTAGGATTATTCCACCTGCATAATGCTTCATAGCCTGCAGTCTCGCCGGTTTTAACATTAACTATAGGTTGTAATACATCAATGATTTCTCCACGTTCAGTTGCATGCAATATTGAGGTTTCAACTTCGTGTTTACCTTCCACAATGGATTTTAATTTATTATCAAATACTCGTATTCGATTATGTATATCTTGTTTAGCTGCATACATAGCAGAATCAGCGAAACGAATTATAGAATCAGGATCTATTCCAACTTCGAGAGTTGAAATAGCTATACCAATACTTGCACTTACACATACTGGCCCAGAATCTAACACTACAGGGAATCTAACTACTTCAAGCAAACGTTCTGCAATGCGTATAGCCTGAATTTCTTGGTCAACGCTATCGAGCACAACAATAAATTCATCGCCACCAAGTCTTGCCAAAATATCATTTCCGCGAATTTCATTGGACAATCTCTGCGACACTGAAATCAAAAATCTGTCACCGGCTTGATGCCCGAGTGTATCGTTTATTGCTTTGAATCCATCTAAATCTAAAAATAGTACAGCTATACGATCATTATTTTTATTACGTGGTGAATTGGTAATATTCGAAATCCTATTATTCATCCAATTTTCAAGAAACAATCTATTAGGTAATCCCGTTAAAGTGTCATGCGTAATTTGATGACCTAAAGATGTTTCATTTGATTTTTTGCTTTTTTGCATAAATAGTATAAGGATTAAAAGAATAATAGCAATCTCAGCATTAAGTACAAAGAGAGTATATTTCCTTGCCTTTGCTTCAGGGCTAACACTTTCTATAAATGATTTACTTGCAGTTGCTTTAAAGTCTAATTTTCTCCCACCAACATCTATAGAATAATTTGTCGAATAATTTGATGGATTGTCGATCTTTATTTCACTCTTTAATTGTGGATCGTTATGATCAGTTATTTCTAATGAAAAGTCTCTTCCCAAGGGAGTATCAAAAAGCAGACTCGAATCAATAAAAGAAAGAATCCATCCAGTATTTGGTGATGATTTCATAGAATCTAGATGTATTGGTGCTCCACCCTTAACAGGGTAAATTAGTGCAAAACCTGTAGTTGGTTTTGAATCGATAACGTATTTAAGAGGTGGTGATGCTCCAGCACTATTTGAATTAATACTATACTGAAAACCTTCTTTTCCTCCTGGTATAAGATTTGCATCTAAACCTGTCGGTACTTGCTCATCATCTGCTGGAATCACATAATATAAAATTGCTTTTTCTGTACCATCTAATGTTATTGGACTTTTTAATGGGCTGCCAATCTCTGCCGATTTGTCATTTACTTCTTGAGCATCATTGCTGCCCACTTTGAGTACATAAACTAATCCTTTAATACCAGGGTATGAATTTCCAAGGTTTAATCCGTTTGTAAAGGCGGTAAATTGATCTTTAGTGACGGTATCGCTTGAGTTAAAAAGAGTTGCCATTGTAGAAATAACTGTTTCATATCTATAAATTTCACGCTTTGCATCTATTGCCATCTGATCTGATCTTTGATCTAAAGCTTTGCGTATTGTTATTTCTTCATCTGAGGTAATATAGTTATGGGTGAAAATACCAGAAAGAGTTACGAAAACCATAATAAATATAAGTATTACAACCTTCTTAATTATTTTCATATTTACTCTAAATAGTCTCTTCACTTAATATTTATCGACATTTAAAGTATATTATTAAGATAGTATTCAAAAAAAAGCTATATTTATGTCCGAAATCAGTGCGTTAACCCGTTTTATCGCTAGTTAAGATTTAATCTTTTCAGTTAAATTATCCACAGCCTCTGCTGCATGATAGCTACTTCTTACAAGTGGCCCTGATTCTACGTGAGGAATTCCTATACTTTCCCCGTACCTTTTGAACTCATCAAATTCTGCTGGCGTAACAAATCTGTCAACTGGGAGATGTGTGGGTGTAGGTTGTAAATATTGCCCAATTGTTACTATATCGATGTTTGCATTTTTCAGATCACGCAATGTTTGTAATATTTCAGTATTCGTTTCACCCATGCCCACAATAATTCCGCTTTTAGTTTTCAAACCTTGTTCTTTAGCTCGTGTTAAAACTCCAAGCGAACGTGCATAGTTCGCGCTTGGTCGCACTGCTCTTTGTATACGAATTGGTGTTTCAATATTATGATTCAAAATATCTGGTCGTGAGTTAAATATTTTATCTAGTGAATTTTCATGACCACGATTATCAGAAATCAGTAATTCAATTTGTGTACCAGGTGAAGCTTTTCTAACCTCATTTACAGTATTGACAAATTGCGTTGAACCATCATCTTCTAAATCATCTCTAGCAACACATGTTATTACTGCATGTTTTATACCTAAAGTCTTTATAGCTATTGCAACATTTTTTGGTTCATTAGTATCAGGTGGAGCTGGTTTATTTGTACCTACTAAACAAAAAGAACAAGCACGTGTACAATTTTCTCCAAGAATCATATATGTTGCTGTTTTAGATTCCCAACATTCATAAATATTAGGACAACCAGCTTCTTCGCAAACACTGACTAGGTTCAGATCTTTTGAGAGTTCTTTTAATTCTTTAAAACCTTCAGTTTGTTTAATAGTGTTCTTCATCCAGTCGGGTCGTTTTCTACGATCCTTCTCCAAATCTACCCGCACACCAGCCTTCGACAACCTTCCTAATAATCTCAGTGAAGGTTGAATAGCACTTACGCTTTCGACCGAAAAACGAGACAAGTCACCTTGATCGGGTGTTGATGAAGATGCTACAGGTTCAAATGCGAGTGCACTTCGCGAAGCGGGGAACGAGCGTTTAGAAGCTGTGGTCTCTTCGTCTTCTGAATCAGTGTTATATTCTTTTTCGTCGAAAGAATGCGAAGCGATATCGATTTCGTTGTAGTTAAATTCGTTGAGAAATGTTTTTGTGACGGTATCAATCACTTGATCAAATGTTATGTTTGTATGACCGAGCTCATGTAGTGATGTGACACCAAATTGTTCAATTCCACAAGGAATTATTTTGTCAAAGTAACTAAGATCGGTAGAAACATTGAGTGCAAAACCATGTTTGGTTCGTCCTCTGGAAACTTTAGAACCAATGGCAGCTATCTTCTTATAACGATCGTTGTATTTATACTCTGGACCAAGATCTATCCATACGCCTGTATATTTTTCGAAACGAATTGCTTGGATACCAAGTATTTTTAAGGCTTCTATTATTACTTCTTCTAAAGATCGTAAAAAAGCAATTGTGTTTCTTAAATCGCCACGAGTCTCGCCTAATGTGATAATTGGGTAGCCAATTAATTGTCCTGGACCATGAAAAGTTACATCTCCCCCACGATCAATATCAACAACTTTGATTCCACTATTTTTTACATCGAGCAGATTTTCTTCTTGTATACCAGAGCCACAAGTAAAGATAGGATTATGTTCAAGCAAAAGTAGATAATCATCATCGTTAGAATGAAATGCATTTTGTATAGATAAAGCTTCATGGAAATCAACAACACCTAGTGATCTCACATAAAGTTTATCTTTTAACATAGCACTCTATTCAGAATTATACTTCTGCAACCCAATCGCGTGTTTGTAGAATTTCACGAACACGAGCAAGGAATGCAGCTGCATATCCACCATCGAATGCACGATGGTCCCAACCGAGTGTCAAAATACCAACGTGGTGAATAGCAATTAGATCTGCACCAGTTGAATCTTGCACAACTACTGGTTTTTTAGCAATACCATCTGTTGCTAATATCGCAACCTGAGGCTGGTTGATAATAGGCATAGTCATGAATGTTCCGAGTGGTCCTGGGTTTGAAATGGTAAATGTAGAACCAATTACTTCGTCGGGACGAAGTTGTTTGCTTTTTGCACGAACAGCTAAGTCACGAATTTCTTGAGCAATCAATCTTAATTTTTTGCCTTGGGCATTTCTAACAGCTGGAACTAATAAACCTTTGAAATCAAGATCGACTGCGATACCAACATGGAAATCTGGATGTACAACCAAATTATCTCCATCTACTGAAGCATTTACATTTGGAAAATCTGGCAATGCTTCACTTAATGCGCGAACAATAAATGGTAAGTAAGTAAGAGAGAAGCCTTCTTTTTCTTTAAAAGCTTTACCTTCAGCTTTTCTAGCGTTGGCAACGTTTTCAAAATCTACTTCAACAGAAGTATAAACGTGTGCGCTAATTGCTTTTGAACGGATCATGTGTTCAGCAGTACGTCTACGCAAGTTATCAAATGGGATGACTATATCTTGGCCTGCTGGACCTTGTGGTGCTTGTGTAGCTGGTGCTTGAGCAGGAGCAGCCGGTGTCTGTGCTTGAGGAGCAGGAGTCTGTGCCTGTGCCGGAGCTTCTGGTGCTGGAGCTGGTGTTGAACTCTTTTGCGCTATAGCTTTTTCAACGTCTTCTTTTGTTATACGTCCACCAACGCCTGTACCGGCAATAGAATTAACGTTAATTGAGTTATCGTTCGCCATTTTTCGCACGATAGGCGAAAGTAAAATACCTTGAGTATTAGAACCATCTGTTTCGCTCAAAGTTACTGGAGCAGGTGCAGATGCCTGTGCTGGTTCGGGGGCTGGAGCCTGTACGGGTGGTGCAAAAGATGATGGTGCCTGTTCGCTAACAGGTGCTGGAGCTGGAGCTGCTTGTTCAGTAGGTGCAGGTGCTTGTGCTGGTACCTCAGCTGGAGCTGGTGTTTCAGCAACAGGTGCTGAGCCTGCGTCAGAAATTCTTGCAAGCACATCGCCTACTTGAGCAAGGTCGCCTTCGTTAACAACTATCTCGCTAAGTACGCCAGCACTTGG